>DASSZE010000053.1:0-57453 GCA_035713675.1 Gaiellaceae bacterium
GGTGTAGACAGAACGTCTACAGACAAAACATTACGCAGGTCTTATTCTCCGTCGGATGGAGACAACTGGGCGACCTGGGGAAGATCCCGAACCTGAACCTCGCGGTCAGCGACGTGCTTTGCGTAAACGGTCGGAGGTTCCCCCCGCCTTTGAACGGCTGAACCAACCCAGCGCATTTCTCTCGCGCACTGATCTGCGCGAGCTCGGACTCCCTAGACGCGCAGTCGACACGGTGTTTCGACATTGCCCCGTCATCGTGTTGCCCGGGTTCTCGCGCCCGTTCATCAAAGCCGAGGATTGCCTCGAGTTCATAGAGCGGTACACGTACCGCGGTGATCGCATTCGGCCGATCCGCGGATGGCCCTCGGAACGACGCCCGCGTCGCTAGTACTGACAACGCCGAGGGTTCATGGCATGCGTCGAGGTGTGCACCGAGGTGTGCACCGAGGTGTGCACCGCATGTACACGTCCGTACACGCCCAGCACAAGATGGCTCAACCAAGCCATGTCGTCGGAGGCGACTCTTTGTCGGCGAACCCGCTCTGAACGCCCCGAACCAAGCGGTTTTTCCCTGCAAATTGCGGTCAAGGTTCGGGGCCCACCACAAAAAGTGCCGATTTGCAGTACTTTTGTGGTCAGGTGGGCCCGCCTGGATTCGAACCAGGGACCAACGGATTATGAGTCCGCTGCTCTAACCAGCTGAGCTACGGGCCCGAGGCGCCAATCTACGCAAGATCGCTCGAGGGCGAGACGATGGCCTCCGGTGCCCAGCGCCATTCGGCCACCTCGGGCGCGTCCTCCCCGTGCTCGCGTGCGTAGGCGCGGGCCCTCAGCCGCGCGTCCTCCATCGCCTGGCGCAGATGGCCCGCACGGTCGGCGAGCCCGGGAACGCGGTCGATCACGTCGATCACGAGGTGATAGCGGTCGAGGTCGTTGAGCATGACCATGTCGAAGGGCGTCGTCGTCGTGCCCTCCTCCTTGTAGCCGCGGACGTGGAGGTTGGCATGGTTCGTCCGCCGGTAGGTGAGGCGGTGGATCAGCCACGGGTACCCGTGGTACGCGAATACGACCGGCCGGAGGGTGGTGAAGAGCGAGTCGAACTCATGATCGGGAAGCCCGTGCGGATGCTCGGTCTCCGGCTGGAGCCGCATCAGGTCGACGACGTTGACCACGCGCACCTTGAGCTCCGGCAGCCGCTCGCGCAGGATCGCCGCCGCTGCGAGCGTCTCGAGCGTCGGCACGTCGCCACAGCAGGCGAGGACGACGTCCGGCTCCCCTGCACCGTCGGTCGAGGCCCAGTCCCAGATCCCGACGCCGCGGGTGCAGTGGAGGATCGCATCCTCCATCGGCAGGAACTGGAGGGCGGGTTGCTTCCCGGCGACGATGACGTTGACGTAGTGCCGGCTGCGCAGGCAATGGTCGGCCACCGACAGGAGGCAGTTCGCGTCGGGCGGCAGGTAGACGCGGATGATCTCGGCCTTCTTGTTCACGACGTGGTCGATGAAGCCGGGATCCTGGTGCGAGAAGCCGTTGTGATCCTGGCGCCACACGTGGGAGCTCAGCAGGTAGTTGAGCGAGGCGAGCGGCCGCCGCCACGGAATCCCGCGCGTGACCTTCAGCCACTTCGCGTGCTGGTTGAACATCGAGTCCACGATGTGGATGAAGGCCTCGTAGCAGTTGAAGATCCCGTGCCTGCCGGTGAGGAGGTAACCCTCGAGCCAACCCTGGCACTGGTGCTCGGAGAGCATCTCCACGACCCTGCCGCTGGGCGCCAGGTGCTCGTCGACGGGCTCCACGCGCGCGTTCCACTGCTTGTCGGTCACCTCGTAGACGGCGTCGAGACGGTTCGAGGCCGTCTCGTCGGGCCCGAAGATGCGGAAGTGGTCGGGATTCGCCCGCACCACCTCGGTGAGCCAGCTGCCGAGGACACGCGTCGCCTCCGCAGATGTCCCACCGGGCTCGTCCACGTCGACCGCGAAGCGGCGGAAGTCGGGAAGCTCGAGGTCGCGCAGGATCAGGCCGCCGTTCGTCTTCGGGTTGGCCGACATCCGCCGCCGGCCCTCGGGTGCGACCGCGCCGAGGTCTCCGCGAAGCGTGCCGGCCTCGTCGAACAGCTCGTCCGGCCGGTAGCTCCGCAGCCACTCCTCGAGCTCGCGGAGGTGCCCCGCGTTCTTCCTCACCTCGGCGAGCGGCACCTGGTGAGCTCGCCACGTCCCCTCGACCGGTAGCCCGTCGACCTCGCGCGGGCCGGTCCAGCCCTTCGGCGTGCGGAAGACGACGGCCGCCCGCCGATCGTCGAGCGCGCGATCGAGAAGCTCGGCGAAGCGGCCGTGGATGGAGAGAACGTCCTCGTCGTCGAACCCGGCGGTGAAGACGAGCGGCTCGTGGCCGTAGCCGCGCAGCAGCGAGATCAGCTCCTCCTCCGGGATCCGCGCGAGCACGGTCGGGTTCGCGATCTTGTAGCCGTTGAGGTGGAGGATCGGCAGGACCCTGCCGTCTCGCTCCGGGTTCGAGAACTTGTTCGAGTGCCAGCTCGTCGCGAGCGGGCCCGTTTCGGCTTCGCCGTCGCCGACGACGCAGGCGACGGTCAGATCGGGGTCGTCGAAGGCGGCACCGTAGGCGTGCGACAGCGCGTAGCCGAGCTCGCCGCCCTCGTGGATCGAGCCCGGCGTCTCGGGCGCCGCATGGCTCGGGATCCCGCCGGGGAACGAGAACTGTCGGAACAGCGCGTGCAGCCCGGCCTCGTCGCGCGTGACATGGGGGTAGCACTCCGTGTAGGTCCCCTCGAGATAGGACTGCGCGACGACCGCCGGGCCGCCATGACCTGGGCCGCAGACGAAGATCGCGTCGAGATCGCGCTCACGGATGGCGCGGTTCAGGTGCGTGTACAGGAAGTTCAGGCCCGGCGTCGTGCCCCAATGCCCGAGCAGCCGCGGCTTGACATGCTCTGCGCGCAGCGGCTCGCGCAGAAGTGGGTTGTCGAGCAGGTAGATCTGCCCGACCGAGAGGTAGTTCGCGGCGCGCCAGTACGCATCCAGGAGGCGGAGGTCGTCGTCGGTCATGGCAGTCTCCTTCCATCGACGTGCTGGTGGTCAACGCGGGCTCCACGAGCCTCAAGCTTCACCTCGTCTCCGGGGACGAATCCCGGGCGGTGGACGGCTTCGTCGCGGCCGACGCGGTGGGCCACCGCGTCGTCCACGGCGGCCACCGCTTCGTCGGAGCTGCGGTCGTCGACGACGGAGTCGAGCATGCGATCGAGGAGCTCTCGGTGCTCGCGCCGCTCCACAACGGTCGCGCGCTCGAAGAGATCCGCCGCGCGCGTGAAGCGCTGCCCGGGGTGCCGCACGTCGCCGTCTTCGACACGGCGTTTCATCGTACGCTGCCGCCGGCCGCGTCGACCTATGCGATCCCCGAGCGGTGGCGGGACGAGTGGGGCGTCCAGCGGTACGGCTTTCACGGAATCTCGGTGCAATGGGTCGCGTCGCAGGAGGATGCGGAGCGTCTGGTCGTCTGCCACCTCGGCGGCGGTTGCTCCGTGACGGCGGTGCTCGCCGGTCGCTCGGTCGACACGACGATGGGGTTCTCGCCGCTGGAGGGCGTGCCGATGGCGACCCGCTCGGGCTCCGTCGATCCCGGTGCGCTGCTGTACCTGCTGCGGGAGCGGCTGTCGACCGAGGAGGAGCTCGCCGACGCCCTCGAGCACGAGTCCGGGCTCGCCGGGCTCTCGGGCGGCGGCTCCGGGGACGTACGTGAGGCGTCGCCCCTGGCGCTGGAGGTCTTCGTTCACCGTGTCGCGGCCGCAGTGGCCGCGATGGCAGCGGCATGCGGCGGCGTCGACGTGCTCGCCTTCACCGGCGGGATCGGCGAGCATGCAGACGACGTCCGCCGGAGAATCGTCGAGCGGGTCGGCTTCCTCGGGGACTTCCGGGTCGCGGTCGTGACGTCTCGAGAGGAGCTCGTGATCGCGGCGGAGACTCGTCGCCTCCTCGAATCACGAGACGCGTTCGGTTAGGCCGAGCGCATGGCCCGCCGCAGCGATAGCCACAGGGCGAGCAGGACGACGAGCGGCAACAGCCACCAGGCGTTCACGCCGGCCGCGACCAGCGCGGCCGTGGCGCCGATCCCCGCGGCGACGACGACCGCGACCCGCCAGTCGTCGCCGATCACGAAGTCCCACCAGAAGCGGCCGAAGCCGCGGAGCCATTTCACACCTGCACCTCCGCGGCGCGCAGTTGCGTCCTCCGCTCCCGACGCAGCAGGCGCACGAGGACGAACGACATGAGGAGGACGAAGCCGAGCACGCCGAGCAGCGCCGCATCCGAGCCGGGCCAGTCGACACCGGCGCCCTCCGCCGACCAGAAGATCCCGAACGTCGTCAGCATCGCGCCGACCGCGAACTTCATCGCGTTCTCGGGCACTCGGGCGAGCGGCGCGCGGACGGCGACGCCCACGACCGCGACGAGCACGAGTGCGGCGGCGGCTCCGACCGCGGCGAGCGGGATGGAGCCCTGCGCGCTGCCGAACGTCAGGACGATGAACACGACCTCGAGCCCTTCGAGTAGCACGCCCTTGAACGAGAGCAAGAAGCCGTACGAGTCGATGCCCGCGCGCTCGACGTGCTCCGCGCCGCTGGCGTCCGCCAGCTCGCGCGCGAAGATCGCGTCCTCGTCGTGCAGCGCCTTGTACCCCGACGCGCGCAGGATCGCCTTGCGCAGCCACTGCAGGCCGAAGACGAGCAGGAGCGC
Source organism: Gaiellaceae bacterium (assembly GCA_035713675.1). Classification (GTDB taxonomy): domain Bacteria; phylum Actinomycetota; class Thermoleophilia; order Gaiellales; family Gaiellaceae; genus Palsa-739. Next base: position 4,746 of record DASSZE010000053.1, read on the forward strand.
GCCGACGACGAGCCGCAGCGCGTCGATCGGGATCGCCGTGAGCGCCGGCCCGAGGATCGCGACGAGCACCGCGAGCACGAGCGTGGCGGCGCCGAGCCCCGCCAGCGACGAGCGCCATCCGCGAGCGAGCCCGGCCGCGAGGACGATCGTGAGCGCCTCGACGAACTCGACGCCACTCGCGAGAAAGGCGGAGAGGACGAGAAACGCGTTGCCGGTGCTCAACCGCTCACCTCCGGCTGAGGGTAACCGCGCACTGCTTCGGCGCTCGCCGCCGCGGTCGCGACGTCGCGCGGGTACGTCTCCCGCCCCTTGAACAGGAGCCAGGCGCTGGCGCCGAGCGGGAGGAGCATCACGGCGAACGTCCACTGCAGGCCCGAGCGGCCGCCGCCGAAGACGTAGTCCGAGACGGCGCCGAACAGCAGCGGCGCGAGCGCGATCGCGAGCGAGCGCAGGAGCGTTCGCACGGCCTCGGCGCGCCCCCAGAGCAGCGGCGGCATGATGTCGAGCCGCGCGGCGTCGAGCGGCGGGTTCTGCGACGCGAGGAAGAAGGCGGCGGCGACGAGGTAGGGGACGGCCGTGACCGCCTGGCGCGTGAAGATCGCCGGGATGAACAGGATGGTCGTCGCCACCGCCGCCCAGGCGGGTGTGAGGATCCGGGCGCTCAGGATCCCGCGCTTCAGCAACCAGTCGCCGATCGAGCCGCCGGCGAGGACGCCCGCCAGAGCGCCCGCTCCGACCACGAGAAGGAGGGTGCTCGCAAGCGCCTGGTCGATGCCGTATTGCTCCTTCGAGAACTCGAGACCGAACGTCTGCAAGCCGGCGAGGAAGTAGTAGCCGCAGGCGCTCGCAAGGATCAGGACGACGTTCGTCCGGACGCGCAGGACGTACTCGGTCGCGCGGACGAGGCCCATGCGGCGCGCCTCGCGCGGCTCGACCACGAGCTCGGGGTCCGGCGTCAGCTGCCGCTCCTGCGCGAGCCGCTGCGCGTCCGTCTGCTGCCCCTCCTCGCTCAGCTCTGCCTCCGGTGGGATCGGCCGGGACTCGTGCGCGAGCACGCCGAGCCCGCCGCGCTTCGGCTCGTGCAGCCGCCAGACCGTGAGCGCGAGCGCGAACGCCGGCAACGCGAGGACGACGAACGCCGCCCGCCACGAGAGCGTGGAGACGTTGCCGGTGACCGCGAACCCGACGCCGGCTCCGACGTACTCGCCGGCGAGGATCACGCCGTAGATCCGGCCGCGCTCCCAGCTGCCGAACCAGTCGCCGACGAGCGAGGCCACCATCGGCCCGGCCGAGGCGGTGACCGCGCCGAGGAAGAGCCGCGTCCAGAGAAGCTCCGTGAAGTTCGACGCCGTCGCGCTCCAGAGCATCGCGACCCCCCAGAGCATGATCGTGCCGCCGAGGATCCGCGTCCTCGTCACGCGGTCGGCGAGGATGCCGAACGGCAGGCTCGCCACCGCGCCGACGAGGGAGCTGACGCTGACGAGCAGCCCGATGTCCGTGTTCGTGATGTGGAGCCCGGCCCGCAGCTCGCTCGCCGAGGCCCCCACGGTCGCGACGTCGGCACCGCTCAGCCCGAGCACCGCGGCGAGGACGAGGATGACCCGCGTCCGCTCCTCGCCGCCGAGCAGCCGCGTCAGGCGGCGGGCGAAGCTGCCGGCGGCCGCCGAGCCGACGGCGGCGGCGTCCGACAGGACGCGGGAGGTGCGCGACTCCTCGGTGCTCACGTCCCCATGGTGGCAGGCGCGCGGGCCTGCGCCGCGTCAGACGTCGCGGCGGACGAGCAGCGCGGCGGCGATCGCGATCGCAACGGCGCAGTAGCCGGCGAAGAGCAGGCCGCCGGTGAGCGGCGTCAGCGTGTGCGGCGCGTGGTCGAGCGAGAAGAGCTGCCGCCCCGCCTCGCTCGGCAGGTACTGGCTGATGGCGTTGTTCCAGCTCTGAGGCAGGACGAACATGAGCGGCGGGAGCACGAAGAAGATGGCGGCGAAGGCCGCGATGCCGCCTGCCGTGTTGCGCACGATCGCTCCGATCGCGAGCGCGAAGATCCCGACGAGCATCACGTAGAGCGCGCCGCCGAGCACCGCTCGCGCCACACCGGATTGCGAGAACGAGATCTGGAGGATGTGGTGCCGGTCGAGGATCGCCTGGCTCGCGAAGAAGCTCACGAGCACCGCGGGCACCATGAGCACGATCGAGACGACCGCGTAGTCGAGCAGCTTCGCCCAGAGCACGGGCAGCCGCTTCGGGACGGCGGTGAGCGTCGAGCGGATCGAGCCGGTCGAGTACTCGGCGCTGATCAGGAGAACGCCGAGCACGGCGATCGCGAGCTGCGCGACGTTGACGCCGGCGAGGGCGATGTCGAGCGGGTGGCGGCCGGCGCGCTCCTGCGGCGACATCGAGCCCCAGTGAGCCGAGGTGACGAAGGAGAAGATGACCGGGAACGCGATCGTGAGCAGGAAGCCGACGCCGAGCGACCACTTCGTGGAGCGCACCGAGCGGAGCTTGGTCCACTCCGAGAGCAGAACGTGGGGGAAGGTGACGCGGCCCGCGACGTCGAGGCGCGGCAGGCGGACGTGGGGGGTGACCGCGCTCACGCGACAGCCTCCTCCAGCTCGGCTGCGAACTCGACCTCGTCGCGGGTCAGGTTCATGAAGGCCTCCTCGAGCGACGCCTGCCGCGGCGTCAGCTCGTGGAGCACGACCCCCGCGGTGGCGGCGGCGTCGCCGACCTGCTCCGCGGTCAGCCCGTGCACCTCGAGCGCGCCGCGCTCGGCCGGCTCGAAGGTCACGCCGGGTCCGGCGAGGGCGTCGCGGAGCAACTCGACCTCGGGGGAGCGGACGAGCACCACCTTCTGCGAGGCGCGCGCGACGAAGTCGTCGACGCTCGTGTCCGCGATCAGTTTGCCGCGCCCGATCACGATCAGGTGGTCGGCGGTGAGGGCCATCTCGCTCATCAGGTGCGAGGACACGAAGACGGTGCGGCCTTCCGCGGCGAGACCCTTGAGCAGGTTGCGGACCCAGTGGATCCCCTCGGGGTCGAGGCCGTTGACGGGTTCGTCGAGCATGACCGTCTTCGGGTCGCCGAGGAGCGCCTGCGCGATCCCGAGCCGCTGGCCCATGCCGAGCGAGAACTGGCCGCTGCGCTTGCGCGCCACCTCGTGCAGGCCGACGAGGTCGATGAGATCGAGGACCCGGCTCTTCGGGATCCCGTGCGTCTGGGCGAGCGCGAGCAGGTGGTTGTACGCCGACCGGCCCGTGTGCACGGAGCGCGCCTCGAGCAGCGCGCCGACCTCGTGGAGCGGCGCCGCGTGGTCGCGGTAGTGGCGGCCGTTGACGGTGACGTCGCCGCGCGTCGGCGCGTCGAGGCCGAGGACGAGGCGCATCGTCGTCGACTTGCCGGACCCGTTCGGCCCGAGGAATCCGGTCACGACGCCGGGCCGCACCGTGAAGCTGAGCCCGTCGACCGCGCGCTTCTCGCCGTAGTCCTTCGTGAGCTCGTGCGCCTCGATCACCGTTGGAACGTAGCCCCTGTGGGTGAGCGTCGGGTGAGTAAGCTGGCCGGATGTTCCTGTTCACGAAGCCCGAGATGGTGAAGCCCGAGGACGCGCTGCCGGGGCGCGACACGCCGCTGCAGGTGCCCGAGCGGCACGAGGTGCTGGGCACTCCGCTCCAGCCGCCCTTCCCCGAGGGGATGGAGCAGCTGGTCGTCGGGATGGGCTGCTTCTGGGGCGCCGAGCGCATCTTCTGGCAGGCGGACGGCGTCTACACGACAGCAGTAGGCTACGCCGGCGGCTACACGCCGAACCCGACCTACGAGGAGGTGTGCAGCGGGCGCACCGGCCACACCGAGGCGGTGCTCGTCGTCTTCGACCCCGCGGTCGTCTCGCTCGACGGGATCCTGCGGCTGTTCTGGGAGGGACACGATCCCACCCAGGGGCTGCGGCAGGGGAATGACCGCGGCAGTCAGTACCGCTCGGCGATCTACTGGGCGAACGACACGCAGCGGGCGGCGGCGGAGTCGTCGCGCGACATGTACCAGGCGGAGCTGGCGGGTGCGGGCTACGGCGCGATCACGACCGAGATCGCCGAGGCCGGGCCGTTCTACTACGCCGAGGACTACCACCAGCAGTACCTCGCGAAGAACCCGAACGGCTACTGCGGGATCGGCGGCACGGGCGTCGCCTGTCCCGTCGGGCTCTCCGCGTAACAGCGCGGGCAGCGCACCGAGCCGTCCTCCGCGATCGACCAGCCGGGCGGGGAGGGGTCCCGCGGGTCGTAGTCGAGAGCTTTCGCGCCGCACCTGCAGACGAACAACGCGACGCTGCACGGGAACGGAGCTGGGATCTCGAAGTACTCGGCCGTGGAGGCGATCCTCGCCCTGCGGCGAGCCGTTGTCAACGACCAGAACCCGAACGCGACCGCGGTCGTTGTCTCCTGGAAGCGAAAGGAGACGACATGGGCGATCGCATGCAGAGGGTGAAGGGTAAGGCCAACGAGACCGCCGGCAAGGCGAAGGCAAACGCCGGCTACGAGACCGGCAGCGGCAAGACCGAGGCCAGGGGCGTCGGCAAGATGGTCAAGGGGAAGGCGCAGAAGGCCGCCGGCTCGGCGCGCAGCGTCGCGAAGAAGAAGACGCGCTGAGCTCGGTCGCCGCAGAAGCGGCAGCGCAACGCCTGTCCGGACAGCGGCCGTCGCGCCCGCGCGCGTTGCTCGCGGCGGCCGCCGCCGGGGTCGGCGCCGCAGTGCTCGTCTACAAGCTGCTGCGCTCGGGCGGCGACTAGAGCTTCTTGCTCATCGCGACGGCGTTCTCCTCGTAGCCGAGGGAGCGATAGAGCGCCCGTGCCGCCTCGTTGCCGCCGAAGACGTTGAGGGCGACCCGGTCGAGGCCGCGCCGGCGCGCCTCTTCCTCGGCGAACAGCATCGCCGCCTTGCCGTGGCCGCGGCCCCGGTAGCGCTCGTCGAGGCGGATGTCGTAGACGAACAGACACGGCTCCGGCGTCTCCTCGCGCTCCGTCAGCCACAGATCCCCGGCCGGCTCGCCGTCCACCTCGATCACGTAGACGGAGTGCTGCGTCGAAGGGAGGCCGCCGGGGAAGAGGCGCTCGCTGTCCGCTGCGGCTTTCGCGGCCGCCCGCTTCGGCGACATCCCGGCGTGCTCGACCATCTGGGCCACGTACTGCTCGCGCATCGTCGGCAGCCACGCGGCGAACTCCTCGTCCCGCATCGGGCGCAGCTCGGCAGTCATGTCGCGAGCCTACTGCGCGTCGCCGGACGAGAAGAAGGAGGCGAACGAGCCGGCGATCGCGGTCACGACGAAGATCGCCCAGAACTCGAGCGCCACGTCCACCGCGTGCCCCGCGCCGGTCACCGGGTTCTTGTCCGAGGACGAGACGGTCAGGATCTGCACGGTCGTGAAGAACATCGCGTCGCCGAAGCCGTGGATGTCGCTGCCCTTCAGGCCGCTCTCGAACGACCACATCAGCGCCGCGCCGGCGAGGTCGACCACCACCGACAGGCCGAAGGCGATGAGGATCCGCGCGAGCAGCCGGCGGTGACGCTCGCCCCACGTGACGAGTCGCCGGAGCTCCTCCCTCACCATGGCCGCGGAGGCTAGGGCACCGGCCGGTCGGCGCAGTACCTCGCGGCATGGCCGAGTGGCAGGGCGAAAGGGCCGGCGGCGGCGGCGGCGACGTCGTCCGCGCCTTCGAGACCGCCGAGGACGCGGACCGGATCGATCTCGACCCGAGGGAAGACGTCGTCTTCGACGCCCGCAGCTCCTTCTGCTGCGGGACCGGCTCAAGGACGAGATCGCGGGCGGGCCGGCGGGCTCCGCCGCCTGATCTACGCGGCGAGCTCCTCCGCGTGCAGGCGGTGGAGCTCGGGCTCGCAGGCCTCGAACCCGTCCACCACGTCCGGGTCGAAATGCGTGCCGCGGCAGTTGAGGATCTCCGCGACGGCCGCGTCCCAGCCGATCGGTCGGCGATACGGGCGCTCGTCGGTCATCGCGTCGAGGGCGTCGACGACGGCGAAGATCCGCGCCCCCAACGGGATGCGCTCCTCCGAGAGGTGGTCTGGGTACCCGGTTCCGTCCCACCGCTCGTGGTGGGAGCGGATCACGCGGCCGCCTTCCTGGTTGAGCAGCGGGATGTGCGCGAGCAGCCGCTCGCCGATCTCCGCGTGCTGCTCCATCCGGCGGCGCTCCGGCGCGGTCAGGCGGCCGGGCTTGAGGAGGATCCCGTCGGGGATGCCGATCTTGCCGACGTCGTGCAGGAGGAAACCCCATTCGAGGCTCGGATCGTCGAGCAGCCCGGGGGCGACCTCGAGCGTGAGGCGCGTGGCGTACGCGGTCACCCGGCGCGAATGCCGGCTGGTGCCGAAGTCGCGCGACTCGAGCGCCGATGCGAGCACCGCGACCGTCTGCGAGTAGGCCTCGTTCAGGAGCTCGTGCTGGCGGCGGCCGATGTCGATCAGCCGATTGAGGTCGGCGGTGTCGACCACGCCGCTGCCCGCGTCCATCGGGGCGAACGGGAAGCGCCGGATCTGCCGCGCGACGAGCGCGAGCAGGTCCATCGGGCTGAACGGCTTGCGCACGAACGCCGTCGCGCCCGCCGCCTTCGCCGAGCGGCCGGCCTCGTCCGACCCGCTGATCGCAACGATCGGGAGCTTGCTCGTCTGCGGCGTCTCGCGCAGCCGCTCGAGATAGAAGATGCCGTCGACGCCGGGCAGGCCGATGTCGAGCAGGATGGCGTCCGGCCTGGAGTCGGCGAGGGCCTTCTCGGCCTCGATCACGTCGTGGGCGGTGTCCACGGCGAACCCCTCCAGCTCGAAGGTCGACCGGATCAGCTCACACAGGAGCCGGTCGTCGTCGATCACGAGTACGCGACGCGTGCGGCGCATGCGGTTCCCCCAATCGATAAGCGGCGTCACCTTCATCTCCCCACGTTCCGTTTCGACCGGGGCTCGGCGCTGCTTGAGAAGCCCGCGAGGCGGGACATCGGCAGCGAGGGGGAGGACTTTCTGCCGAAACCTCCCGGAGGGTGGCGCGGCGAAATCACCCCTTCGGGTGAGTCAGGAGCAGTACAGATCCCAGGCGAGCCGCCCGGCGGCGTCCCAGAACGCCTCGATCTCGGCGGGCCGGACGAGGTTGCCGTTTACGCAGACGACGACCTGGCGCCCACCGTCCTCGCTCGACAGCGCGATCGCCGCGTAGCCCACCGAGAAGCCGAGATGGCCCCAGGCGGCGCCGCAGGGCGAGCGCCCCCGTCCCATCAGGGTCGTGATCTCGCCGAGGCCGAGCCCGTAGCGGTCGGTCTCGTCCCAGTCCGATTCGACCGCGTCGAGCAGCTCGCTTCGGAGACGATCGGAGATGAAGCCGCCGCCGAGGAGGGCGCGGAGGATCATGGCGACCTCGCCCGCCGTCGAGACGATGCCGCCGCCGGCGCGGTAGAAGGGGAGGTCGAGCGCGGTGACGTCGACCGGCCGCGGGCCGCCGGGGAGGATCGGGTTGTCCGCCGGGAGGTAGCCGTGCGCGCAGTCGTCGCGGAGCGGGGCTTCGACGAGATCCGTTCGTTCCAGGCCCAGCGGCGCGAAGACGCGCTCGTGCAGCGCCTCGCGGAGGCCCTGGCCCGTCGCGTGCTCGACGAGGAGTCTCAGGACGAGGTAGTTGCTGCCGTGATACGCCCAGCCCCCGCCCGGCGTGAACAGGCGTGGCTTCTCCAGCACCAGCCGCAGCTCGTCCCGGGCGTCGAGGTCCCAGCGATGCGCGGGGTCGCTGCGGTACGGCTCGAAGAACGCCACGGGGTCGTCGACGAAGTCGTCGAGCCCGCTCGTGTGGTTCAGCAGCTGCCGGATGGTGACGTCGGCGACGAACGGCGCGGCGGTCTCGTCGAGGTCGAGCATCCCTTCCTCCACGAGCCGGAGGACGAGCGCCGCCACGAAGATCTTCGTCACGCTCCCGATGCGGAAGCGGTGCTCGACGCTCAGCGGCTCGCAGGCGTCGAGGTCTGCGAGGCCGGTAGCTCCCTCGAGGCGGCCTTCCGGCCCGACGGCCACCGCGACCGCGCCCGGCACGCCGGTCGCGACGACCGCCGCCAGCAGGTCCTCGAGTGCCGCCACTACGGGATCTTGCCGCTCCAGCCGATAGGCGTCCCATGGACAGGACGAACCTCGACGGTCTGCGTGCCGAGCTGGCGGAGCTGGTGGCCGAGCAGGAGCGGCTCAGGGCCGAGAGGCGGCGGCTCCACGACAAGATCGACTTCGGCTTCGGCAACGACGAGACGCGCGCCCGGGAGCGTGAGATCTCGGCCGCGCGCCAGGATGTGCATCGCCGGATCGAGGACCTCCGGGAGCGCATTGGATCGGTCGAAGTCGTCTAGGCGCTAGAAGACGAAGGGCACGAGCATCCTCGTCGAGCGCTTGTACGCCGGATAGTCGACCGGGAACTTTCTCGCCAGCTGGCGCTCCTCGACCCGTGCGGCGTAGAGGAAGTAGACGCCTGCGAGTGCGATCGGGACCAGCCACATCCAGCTGAGCGCCACGCCGGTGCCGACTCCGGCGAGGATGATCCCCGAGTAGATCGGGTGGCGCACGAGGCCGTAGGGGCCGGTGGTCACGAGCTCGGGCTCGTCCTTCTGCGTCATCGGAGTGCCCCAGTTGCGTCCGATGTGCACGCGCGCCCAGATCGCGAACGCCAGCCCCGAGCCGAAGAGGACGAGCCCGAGTGCCTCGCGCCACGGCTCCGTGCTCTCGTGACCGTGGCCTCGGAGCGCCCCCACGCGAACGAGGATCACGGCGAGCGCGACGATCACGAGCCTGATTCGCAGCTCGGGGCCCCACGCGATCCGGCCCCGCCTCGTGGAGATCGCCGCGAGGAGCCAGTAGAGCCAGAACGCGCCCCAGCCGACCGCGAAGACGAGCTCGACCGCTCGCATGCAGCCGCTACTGCAGGCGCTCGGCGAGGTAGCGGATCGCGCGCGGGTAGCGGTACTCGATGCCGCCGTGGCCGGCGTCGAACAGCTCGAAGAAGACGTCGGTGATCCCGAGCTCCTCCAGCTCGCGCCTGAACGCCTCGGCGCCGAGGTCGAGGAACCACTCGTCGCGCCTGCCGGCGTCGATGTAGATCGCTCGCTGGCTGCGGAGCGCGTCGGCGTGCCGGCGCACCATCCGAACCGGGTCCCACGCGAGCCAGCGCTGCCAGACGTCGTCGCGCAGCATCCCGGTCGCCGTGTCGAACGGCAGGTCGACCGACCCGTCCTCGTTCGCCGAGTAGCAGGCGGCCATCGCGTAGGTGTTGAGGAGGATGTGGTCCCACCGCTTCGTGAACGCATCCCTCGAGCGGAAGTCCTCCCAGAAACGGTCGTACGAGCCGTCGTACTCGTCGCGCAGCGTCCGAGCCGTGTCGCGGAACTCCGGGAGGTAGCAGAGCTCGAAGAGCGCGTCGCCGGAGTGGGTGCCGAGCCCGCCGAAGACGTCGGGCCGCAGCATCGGCACGACCATCGCGCCGTAGCCGCCGCTCGACTTGCCGGTCAGGCCGCGATGGGCGGCTTCGGGAAGCGTGCGGTAGCGGGAGTCGACGAACGAGACGACCTCGTCGCAGAGGTACTCGCCGTAGCGGCCGGTCCCGGGAGAGTCGATGAACTGGGAGCCGCCGTACGACGTCCAGGCGTCGACGAAGACGACGATTGCAGGCGGGCAGCCGTCCTCCGCGAACAGGCGGTCGATCCGCTCGGGCGTGCTGGGCCGGAAGGCGGTGCGGTTCCGCCACATGTCGAGCTGTCCGGTCATCCCCTGGATCAGGTAGATCGACGGGAAGCGGCGCTCGGGCTCGGCTTCGTACGCGGGCGGGAGGTAGACCCAGAGCGGCCGGACGTGCGGATCCCCGAGCAGGTTGTCGCGCAGGACGTCGCTCTCGATCTCGAGCTCGTCGAAGCGTCCCGCCGGCTCCCGCGACCACGGCTCCATGGAGCGTTCTTCTATCAGCTCGCTCCTGGCTACACTCACCACGATGGCCGAGTACGGGACGATGCGGGTCAAGAGCGGTCTCGCCGAGATGCTCAAGGGCGGCGTGATCATGGACGTCGTCGACGCCGAGCAGGCGAGGATCGCCGAGGCGGCAGGCGCCGTCGCCGTTATGGCGCTCGAGCGCGTTCCCGCCGACATCCGCCGGGACGGCGGCGTCGCGCGCATGTCCGATCCGGAGAAGATCGGCGAGATCCAGGAGGCCGTGACGATTCCCGTCATGGCCAAGTGCCGCATCGGCCACTTCGCCGAAGCGCAGATCCTGCAGGCGCTCGAGATCGACTACATCGACGAGTCCGAGGTGCTCACGCCGGCCGACCTCGAGCACCACGTCGACAAGTGGCAGTTCACCGTCCCCTTCGTCTGCGGCTGCACGAATCTCGGCGAGGCGCTGCGCCGGATCGCGGAGGGGGCGGCGATGATCCGCACGAAGGGCGAGGCGGGCACGGGCGACATCGTCAACGCCGTCACGCACATGCGCTCGGTCTTCGGGCACATCCGTCGGCTCGGCGCGCTGCGCGAGGAGGAGCTTTACGCCGAGGCGAAGGAGCTGCGCGCGCCGTACGAACTCGTCAAGTGGGTCGCCGAGAACGGGAAGCTGCCGGTCGTGACGTTCACCGCCGGCGGGATCGCGACGCCCGCCGACGCGTCGCTCTGCATGCAGCTCGGTGCGGACGGCGTGTTCGTCGGCTCCGGCATCTTCAAGTCGGGCGACCCGGAGCGGCGCGCGAAGGCGATCGTCGAGGCGACGACGCACTACCGCGACCCGGAGATCCTCGCCCGCGTCTCCGCCGGCCTCGGCGAGCCGATGGTGGGCATCTCGACGCAGTCGCTCGACCCGAGCGAGCTGCTCGAGACGCGCGGCTGGTAGCTAGTTCGGCGTGATGCGGATCGTCACGCCGGCCGGCGTCGGCCGGCGGCGTAGCTTCCGCGCGAGCGCGCTGAAGCGCTTGTAGGCGCGGTACTTCCAGCCGTACTTCCGCGCGAGGAGCTCTTCGACGGTCGCCGTGTCGTGCTCGATCGTCGCCTCGGCGTCGACCGGCTCGCCCTTGACCGCTCCGCGCGCGCCGCATGGTGCGATCCGGACACGGCCGTCGCGGCGGATCCGCTTCACCTTCCACGTGTCGGCTTCGCTGATGACGAGCAGGCTGCCGTTCTCGCCGGCGACCCAGACCGGCGTCGAGACCGGAGTGCCGTCGCGCTTGAAGGTCGTGATGCTCATGAACTCCTCGTTCGCGAGCTCGCCGGTGGTCATCTCTCCTCCGTTCCCGCGGGCTCGGCGAAGCGGGGCTCTCCCAGATCGAACAGGTGGCCGCCGGGGTCACTCTCGGCCCGTTTCTTGATGCCGCGCAACATTGCGCCGACGTTGACGAAGTCGGCGGGCCCCACGACCAGCTCGACGAACGGCAGCGCCCAGCGTGGCGCGTAGTCGGCGCGGGCGCGGATCAACAGCCGGCTGCGTCCCGAGTCGACCTCGTGGACGACGAACGCCCAGCTGAAGTCGATCTCCTGGATCGGCTTGATCACGTGCCGGGTGGAGTGGAGCACGAGCACGTGCGGCGGCGCGACCCGCGCGGCCGTGAAGTACGTCGACCAGTCGGCGCTGTCGGGCACACGGTCGCCCGGCTCGAGTTCCTGCAGCTCGGGGATGATCCGGTTGGCGCTGCGCTCCTCGATGCCGAACGTGAGCCGGTCGAGCCAGTGCGGCGTGTACCAGCCGGCCCGCTGCGCCGGAAACCCCATCTGGACGATCCAGGGCCACACCTGCTCGGGCGGCGCCTCGATCGTGATCGCGCGAGTGGACTGCCACCTCGGCTCGGCGACGAGCTCGTCGCCCGGCAGGGCGACGGTCGCCTCCCCAGGGCCGAGCCCCGACCCGCGGCCGACACGGTGCAGCGTGTACAGGCCTGCGAGCGCGGCCGCCGTGGCCGGCACCGCGCTGTTCTCGAGGAAGTGCTTCATCCCTGCTCCTTCCCGTCGGAGGGCCGGAAGGCCACGAACGGACGTCCGCGCACCAGCTCGCGCACTGCGGCGTCGCTGCTCAGGTCGCCCCAGCCGAGAATCGTGGAGATCAGGGCGAGCCGCCTGGGGTGGCGGTCGCGGAACGCGGTCGCGACGGCGGTCGCCTCGTCGTCCGACAGGAAGCGCTGCTTCGGCACGTACGTCTCACTTCCGATCTGGATCTCCAGCGCGGGGTGCGCTCGAAGATTGCGCAGCCACTCGGCGTTCCGCCCCCAGGCGGAGCAGACGACGACCTCCCGGCTATTCGGGACATAGGCCAGCGCCATGGCGACCGTCTCGTGGCGTCTGCCGGTCCTGCGGCCCTCGTGGGCGATCAGGACGAAGGTGTGGCCGAGCAGACGCCCCCAGCCTCGGTGGTACAGGGGCCGGGGCAGGCGCATGAGCCAGAGCGCCGCCCGGCCCGGCTGCCTGCGCAGGCCGAGCAGCGGCCTTGCGTGACCGCTGCGCAGCGCTGCTGCCGTCATGTCTTCGTCACCGGCGGGTTGAACGTCCTCGACTCGTAGGCGTGGGTCACCGCCGCCACATGCTGTGAGACGTGCGCGACGATCGATCCCACCGGGTTGACCGTGGCGAACGTCGGGATCGAGATCAGGACGTTGCCGGTCTCAGGACGGCTGACACCGTCCTGCCGGTACTGCGGGTAGCCGAGGTGGTAGGTCGCGGTCACGACGATCACGAGCGGCAGCGCCAGCGCGGTGAAGCGCAGCTTTCCTGCGAGGCCGGCGACCCGGCCATGCAGCAGCGCGTAGGCGACGAGGGCGGGGAACACCGTCAGGAGCAGCGTGTCGATCAGCCCGTAGCCGACGCCGCGCCAGAGGATCTCGAACGCGAAGTAGGCGCCGTGCGGCCGTGGCGTGGCGCTTTCGCCGTGGAGGACGTTGACGACGAGGAACGCCGCGAGGACGAAGCCGATCCCGAGGCTCCAGCGCCACCGGTCGCGGAAGATGTCGGCGACCGAGACGCCCTCGGCCCGGACGTAGCCGGCGACCACGGCGAGCGTGATCGCGAAGTAGACGAGGTAGTAGACGTCGTGCTGCAGCGCGAGAACCGAGACGCCGAGATACGGCACGAGGAACGCAAGGGCGCAGACGACCGCGAACCAGGCGAGATGGTGGGTGGCGTGCGGCACGGACCGCGCGGCCGGATGCGTGTAGGTGGAGACGAGGCCCTCCCGGTACGGATGCTCGACCGGACTCTCTCGTTCCGCTCACAGACCCACATCGGGAAGGGTCGGTATCGGCAGTTCCCGTTTCTACGGACTCCGTCCGGCGCGGGGGAGACGATCCCCTCGTGCGCGAGATCAAGCCGATCTGGACGTCGGCCTCGTTCCTGATCTACACCGGTGGGCTGACGGTCCTGCTCGGCGGCCTCGCCGCGCTGGCCTACCTCGCGAGCCGGTACGGCAGCGGCGCCATGGCGGGCTGGTCGTTCCTCGTCCTCGCGGTGCTCTCCGTGATCGCCCACGCCTTCCGGACTCGCGAGCGTCCGATTGCGGCCGGCATCTTCGCGTTCGCGTCGGTGATCGCGTGGGCGGTGTTCATCGTCTTTCTCTTCGAGTGGTTCGGCTGGCACGGCGTGAGCGGCTCGCTCTCGCACTGGTCGTGGTCGCGGCTCGCCTTCTGGTTGCTCGTCCTCGCCGTCGCCGTCGATGCCCGGCGCCGCTTCGGCTTCCCCTTCATCCGACTCCTCGCCCTTGTCGTCGCCTGGCTCTTCCTGATCGACCTGTTCCCGAGCGGCCGGCACTGGACCGCGGTGATCACGCTCCTCGTGGGGCTCGCATACCTCGCGGCAGGCGCGGGCCTCAGGGAGCCGTCGTCCTTCTGGTTCCACCTCATGGCGGGCCTGCTGATCGGCGGCGTGGTCCTCTACTGGTGGCACACGAGCGACGCCCAGTGGGCGATCGTCTCGATCGTCGCCTTGTTCTACGTCGGCCTCGCGTACGGCTCGCGGCGGTCGAGCTGGGCGGTGCTCGGCACGATCGGGTTCTTCGCGGCGACGAGCCACTACGTCGTCGGCTCGCCCACGGCCCTCGCGGAGCAGGCGGTCGGGCTGGGGAGCGGCGGCGGCTCGTCGTGCACCGCGACGGCGACGGGGACGGTCTGCACGTCGTCCGGCGCCTCGATCAGCGCCTGGTCGCCCGCGCTCGGGCTCGGCCTCCTCGGCTTCTGGCTCGTCCTGCTCGGGCTCGCCGGTCGCCGGGTGCGGACGACCGCGCCCGCGGCCCCCGTGCCGGCTCCCGAATAGGCCCCGTTACCATCCGAGGCGATGGAGAAGCCGCTCAGGATCGGCGTCCTCGCCGTGCAGGGGAACTTTCGCGAGCACGCAGCCGTGCTGCGCCGGCTCGGCGCGGAGCCGGTTGAGGTGCGCCTCCCCGAGGAGCTCGACGGGCTCGACGGCCTGATCATCCCGGGCGGCGAGTCGACCGCGATCGGCCGGCTGATGAAGCTCTACGACCTCGACGACGCGGTGTGCGGCTTCGGCGGCCCGATCTTCGGCACCTGCGCGGGCATGATCGTCCTCGACCGCGACCACCTCGGCCTCGGCGACTTCGCCACGCGCCGGAACGCGTTCGGCCGCCAGGTGCGCAGCTTCGAGGCGGACCTCGACGTCGGCGACGGCGACGAGCCGCTACGCGCGGTCTTCATCCGCGCGCCCTGGCTCGAGGATCCGGGCCCGGACGTCGAGGTGCTAGCGGAGGTCGACGACCATCCGGTGCTGGCGCGCGAGGGACGGCTCCTCGTGGCCGCCTTCCATCCGGAGCTGACCGACGACACGCGAGTGCACGAGCGGTTCCTGAACATCGTGCGGGAGGTGACGTGCGTAGACTCGGCGGAGCGCGACCAGAGAGCGAAGGTGCCGGCTTTGCCGGCGCCGGGAGCGGGGAACAGTGTCCGGGCATAGCAAGTGGTCGTCGATCAAGCACAAGAAGGGCGCGGCGGATGCGAAGCGCGGCAAGCTCTTCTCGAAGCTGACGCGCGCGATCATCGTCGCGGCGAAGGACGGCGGGCCCGATCCCGCCGGGAACCTCGCGCTGCAGAACGCGATCGAGAAGGCGCGCGCCGCGTCGATGCCGAAGGACAACATCGACCGCGCGATCGCCAAAGGCGCGGGCACCGACGGCGGCGCCGAGCAGTACGAGACCGTCGTCTACGAGGGCTACGGCCCGGCGGGCGTGGCCGTGATCGTGGAGGCGCTGACCGACAACCGCAACCGCACGGCGGGCGAGGTGCGGCACATCTTCGCGAAGAACGACGGCAACCTCGGCACGTCGGGCGCGGTCGCGTGGCTCTTCGAGCGGCGCGGCGTCGTGCTCGTGCCGGCAGACGGAGCCGACGAGGACGATCTCACGCTCGCGGCCGCGGAGGGCGGGGCCGAGGACGTCTCCGTCGACGGCTCGACGTTCCAGGTTCTCTCGGCGGCCGAGGAGCTTGCGACGGTGCGCGAGGCGGTCGCCGAAGCCGGCTTCGAGATCGAGTCGGCCGAGTTGACGATGCTGCCCAAGACCACCGTCGCCGTCGAGGACGAGAGCGAGGCCAAGAAGATCCTCCGCCTGATCGACCAGCTCGAGGAGAACGACGACGTGCAGGACGTCTACGCGAACTTCGACATCCCCGAGAGGGTCTTGGAGTCGGTCGCGGGCTAACGCCCGCGACCGAGAACGAACTCCGCGCGACCGAGACGCGGTCTCGGCCGCGCTTCGTGCTCTTCTCAGCGTCACAAAGCGTCAGGGGGTCGTTCGGGCGCCGGTGGACGAGTGCTCCGGAATCTGCACCAGCCAAGTGTGGTGAGTCGTAGAGTGTGGGCCCCGAGTGTGAGGAGGCCGAGGTGGCAGTTGCAGTCATTCAGGAGTTCCCAATCGAGGGCGGCGATCGGTCGACCACGAACTACGACCGGGTCCAAGAGGCGCTTGGGACGCGTGGAAACCCTCCGGCGGGCGGGCTGATGCACAGCGCGGGATTCGACGAGCAGGCCGGGGTCTTCCGGGTCTTTGATGTGTGGGAATCGCGAGAAGCATGGGAAGCTTTTCTCAATGACCGCTTGATGCCGGTTGTCCAGCCGATGATGGAGCAGGGCGGTCGCGCACCAGAGACTCGCGTCTACGAGTTGCATGAGTTCATGAGCTAGTGCGGCTTGGGCCAGGGTTCCGGAATGACCCCTGAGCCGGTGGAATCAGGCGAGGGCGCGTTCGAGAGCCGCCCGATCTGTGGGCCCGCCGTGTGTCGCAAGAACGAACTCCACCGGCTTGTCGAGTAGCGGCCTCAGCCCCGCCGCGACCTGCTCGACAGTGACGCCTTCCGGCAGCCAGTTCGCGGGAATCTCGAGCCCATTGCCGAGGTCGATCAGCGTGTCGCCCGCGATCACCGCGCGGATCCGCTCGCACCAGAGCACGAGGTCGAGTTCGCCTTCACGGCCGGGATATGCCTCCAGCCCGAATAGCAGGTCGCCGATCGCGTAGCGTGTCGCCGGGACGAGCTGGTCTTCGGGACGATCAGGGGTCGGTGCCCACACGGGGAAGCCAAGCGATGCCGCGTCCCGCTCGTGCCACGTGGAGGTGAGGACGGTCACCACGTCGCGCGATCCGAACAGCACGCGAACCTCGTCTGGGACTGCGATCGGGTCGAGAAGGATCAAGCGCTGGCCGTCGTCGATCGCGTACGCCGACACGGGTCCTTCCCACTCAGGATGCGTCGCCGTCCAGTGGAACACGCCCTCGGGAAGCACTCCCGGATGCTAAGCACTGCTGATGAGTTTCGGGGGTCCTGCCATCGCCGGAGTCACGATCATCGACGTGCCTTCACGCGAGGACGCGCGGCGTTGGGCCGCCAAGCTCGCCGCCGCGAACCGCTGTGCACAAGAAGTCCACGAGTTCGCCCCCGTCCCGGCCGTGGGCGACTGATCAGGGCGCGTCGCCGTGGCCCGGGCCAGTGTTCCGGAATGACCTCTGAGCGACGCTAGCCGTCTCGGTGGGCGCGTTCCTGCTGCCGCTTGATCAGATCGTCGTCGCTCGCTTGCGACATGTCGAGTGATGCTGGGTCGGCTCCCCCGACCCAATGCGCAAGCTCGACCGTGTGTCCATCCGGATCGGTGAACGTCAGCACACGCAGGACGCCGAAGTCCGTGATCTCGCCGTCGGTTACGCCCCGTTCGAGCAGCCGGGAGCGCAGAGACTCGAAGGTCTCGGCGTCTGGCGCGTTGAG
Organism: Gaiellaceae bacterium; assembly: GCA_035713675.1. Classification (GTDB taxonomy): domain Bacteria; phylum Actinomycetota; class Thermoleophilia; order Gaiellales; family Gaiellaceae; genus Palsa-739. Next base: position 21,979 of record DASSZE010000053.1, read on the forward strand.
TGCAAAGTGATCGGTGCGACCGCGTGCGAACATCGGCTGAGGCTGGGGCGGCTCGATCCTTGGCAGCTCGAATGGATGCAGCGTTGCGCCGCTTCCGATCTCGATCAACGCGTGCCGTCCGTTGTGCTCCGGCACCGGGAGCTCCATGATCCTTCGCGCCCCGAACACGTCCTCGTAGAACGCCGCCAAGCGATCCATGTCGGCCGTTAGGAAGGTGACGTGGTTGATCCCTGAGAGGCTGCTCATCCCACCTGTGGGAGGCAGCCTGCCAGGTAACGGTCCGCTCCGGCAAGCCCGCCTGGGCAGAGGCTGCTCGCCCTGGCCCAGTGTCAGGGGATGACCCTGAGCGAGGAGCTACCGCAGCGTCCGATACCCGGCTCAGTGGTTCGTTGCGCTACCCGGATGTCTGCTCGACGAGAAGAACGAGCGTCTCGGGGAGTACGCCGTCGTGCGCCATGGCGTCTGCAGCCTCCTGGGTCTGCATGTAGCTCATCACGGCATCCATATCGGGAATGTCCATCAGGACGGCAACCCGCTTGGGGTCATCAGGACTGACGAAAGTGCGGATGTTGGTGACGCCGAGCGGGCCGAACACCTCCTCGCGCTTTGGTGAGGCAAGCCAGTGCTCGGTGTCCGTGACGTCGTGGTGCCCGATGACTGTCGGCATCCCTGTCCTCCTTCCGCGGTACGTGCGGGATCGCCGCACCCGAGGGCGCGAGCATACGCCCGTCACCCAGTCGGGAGGCGGTGGACTGCCCTGGGCGACCGTCCTCGCACCCGGCAGGTGTTATCTCTGCCGCGTTGTGGGCTAACGGATCCGGATCGTCTTCTTCGCGGTCTTCGACGTTCCGCAGCACGTCACCGTGACCCGCACGACGTAGCGGCCGCGCACGAGCGCGTGCCGCGGCTGCAGCCTGAGCTTGATCGTCCGTCCGTCCCGCGCCGTGCGGGCCAGTCGCTTGCCCTTGCGGCTCAGGGTCGCGACCGCGCGCATCAGTTGGTTCGCGGCCACGGTCACGGTGACGAGCTTGTGTGTCGCGTGCACGGAGGCGATGCGGATCTCGAGCCCGCCGCCCGTCGTGGCGGGAGTGGTGGTCGTCGTCGGCGCGGTGGTGGTCGCCGCGGTCGTCGGGGTCGAGGTCGTCGACGCTCCCGTGGTCGTCGAGGTCGAGGTCGTTCCGCCGGTTACCGTCAGCGTGCCGTGCATCGTCGCGGCGTGCACGTCGCAGTGGAACTCGTAGACGCCTGGGGAGAGGGTCACGATCCAGGCGACCGAGCCGGTGCCGGCGACGCTCGTCTTGTCGATCGAGACGCCGTCGGGGCCGAGGAGGTCGAAGTTGTGGATCGTCGCGTAGTCGGTGATGTCGAACTCGTACGTCCCGGGCGCGACGCTGGACGCCGAGAGCGAAATCGAGTTCGCGTTCGCGCTCGACGACGTGCCGACGCTGCCCGTGAGCGTGCCGTCGACCGCGGTGTGTGCTCCTGCTCGCGGGCTGAGGGCGAGGAATCCCGCCCCGAGCCCGAGTGCGAAAACGAGCACGTAGAACGCGGCCTTCCTCACTGAGCGCACTTACTCGCGGCAGCGCCGATCGGATTTCGACGGGCCGACAGGAACGTCCGATCGCGCGCCTAACGTCTCGGCGTGAAGGTCGTAGGCATCGACCCGGGGACTGCTGCTTGCGGGTACGGAATCGTCCAAGAAAGCGGAGGCCGCCTCAGGGAGGTGGCGCACGGCTGCTGGTCGACGCCGGCCGGAGAGGACACGGTCGTCCGTTTGAAGACGATCCACGACGCAGTCGCGGCCCTCATCGCGGAGCACGCGCCGGATGCGGTGGCGCTCGAGGAGTCGTACGTCGGCGCCGACGCCCGCATCGCGCTCTCCGTCGGCCAGGCACGCGGCGCCGTGCTCGTCGCGGCCGCCAACGCGGGCCTCGAGTGCCGCGAGTACGCGCCCGCCCGCGTCAAGCAGACCGTGTGCGGCTACGGCCGTGCCGAGAAGAGTCAGATGCAGCGGATGGTGAAGATGCTCCTCGCGCTCCCTGAGGAGCCGAAGCCGCACCATGCGGCCGACGCGCTCGCCGTCGCGATCTGCCACGCGCTCTCGCCGCCGCTCGTCCGGCTGGAGGCGGCATCGTGATCGCACGCCTGCGGGGCAAGCCGGTGGCGAACACGCCGGAAGGCCTCGTCCTCGACGTCGGCGGCGTGGGCTATCTCGTCCACGCGACGCCGACGGCGGTGCGCAAGGGCGACGCGGCGGACGAGATCTCGGTCGAGACGTACCTCCACGTGCGGGAGGATGCGCTGCAGCTCTACGGGTTTGCCGACCGGAGCGAGCGCGAGCTGTTCGTCCAGCTTCTCGCCGTGAGCGGCATCGGCCCCAAGGTCGCACTCGCGATCGTCTCCGGCTCGCCGGTCGCGGAGTTGCGTCGCGCGATCGCGCGCGGGGACGCCGCACGCTTCCAGGCGATCCCCGGCATCGGCAAGAAGACCGCGGAGCGGATCGTGCTCGAGTTGAAGGAGAAGCTCGGCGATCCGGCGCTCGTTCCGGCCGCGGACGGTGACGGCGAGCAGCACGTCGTCGCCCGCGACGCGCTCGTCGAGCTCGGCTGGACGCTCGTCGACGCCGAACGCGCGCTTGCCGAGCTCGATCCCGAGCTGCCGCCGGAGGAACGCGTCCGGCTCGCGTTGAAGAAGGCCGCGTGAGCACGCAGTTCCTGGCTCCTGCGCTGCGCGACGACGAGGAGGAGGTCGAGCGGAGCCTCCGGCCGCGCCGGCTCGACGAGTTCATCGGCCAGGGGCGGGTCAAGGAGCAGCTCGCGATCGCGCTCGACGCGGCGAAGGGCAGAGGCGAGGCCCTCGACCACGTCCTCCTCGTCGGGCCGCCGGGGCTCGGCAAGACGAGCCTCGCGCACATCGTCCGCGAGGAGCTCGGCGTCGGCATCCGCTCGGTCGCCGGCCCCGCGCTCGAGCGGAAGGACGTGGCCGCGATCCTCACCGCCGTGGAAGCGCGGGACGTGGTCTTCGTCGACGAGATCCACCGGCTGAGCCGCGCCGCCGAGGAGATCCTCTACCCGGCGCTCGAGGACTTCCGGCTCGACATCGTGATGGGCCAGGGAACGGCCGCGCGCACGCTCACGCTCGACCTGCCGCCGTTCACGCTCGTCGGTGCGACGACCCGTACGGGCCTTCTCACGTCGCCGCTCCGCGATCGTTTCGGGATCACGTTCCGGCTCGACTACTACGAGGACGGCGAGCTCGCCTCGATCGTCCGCCGCTCGGCCGGGATCCTCGGCGTCGAGATGGCCGCCGACGCCGCCGACGAGATCGCCGGTCGCGCGCGTGGCACGCCGCGCGTCGCCAACCGGATCCTCCGCCGGGTCCGTGACGTCGCCGAGGTGCGGCACGAAGGCGCGATCACGACCGCGATCGCACGCGAGGCGCTCGAGCTGCTCGAGGTGGACGAGGCGGGCCTCGAGCGGCTGGACCGAGAGCTCCTGCGGGCGATCGTCGAGAAGTACGCCGGCGGGCCGGTCGGGCTGAACACGCTTGCGGCGGCGCTCGGTGAGGAGCCCGACACGATCGAGTACGTGTACGAGCCGTATCTCCTCCAGCTCGGCTTCATCCAGCGGACGCCGCGAGGCCGCACGATCACCGCGCTCGGCCGCGCCCACCTCGGCGCTGCGCCGGACACCGACGCCGAGGCCGAGGCGCGCCTGTTCTAGCGTTGCCGCGCATGCGGCGGATCCTCGTCAACCGGCATGTCCGGCACCGGCACGTCGAGCGCGCTCGCCGAGCTCGTGCGGCGCGGCTTCCGCACGTCGAGACCGACGAGGCCGGCTGGACGGTGGAGGACGCGGAGGGCGGGCGCTCCTCGCCGGGGATGGGCCGACGCTCTACGTCTCCGGGACCGTGACGAATCAGGGCCGCTTCTTACGACCGCTTCGGCGCCGTCGTCCTCCTAGATCGACGCGAGGCGTCCGCTCGCGGACGTCGTCGATCGGCTCGTCGAGATCGGGGCAGGCCCGCGCGAGCTAGTGTCAGAGGCGTGCCCGAGCTGTGGACGCCAGTCGCCGAGCTGCCGCACGAGGCGTTCGTCCAGCGAGTGCTGCGCGCCATCGCCTCCTTCGCCGAGGCCAACGGCGTCGAGAAGCCGCTCGTCGAGGTGGAGCTCGCCGACACGTCGCGGTTCGTCCTGGAGCGGATCGAGCCGGAGCCCGGCTTCGGGATGGTGACGCTGTATGTCACGGACACCCGGGACGACGATCCCGACGCGCTCATCGTCCCGATCGGCTCCCTGCGACGGATCGAGCTGCGGACCGCCTCCGACAAGAGCGCAAGGTTCGGCTTCAGCGTTCCCGCGGAGGAGTGACCCCGACCGGATCGCCGTTCACGGCGAAGTGCCCGCCGCGGTCCTGCGGGCAGTAAGAGGCCGGTGCCGCCGGCGAAGGGAGCGTCCGAGGACTACGAGTGACGGTGCCACGAGCAGCGCCATCACGTCGAACCACACGTAGCCGCCGGCGACGCCGCTCGGCGGGTTGCCGTCGGGAATCCCGAGCCCGGGGAGCGTCGATGCCCAGCGCCACGTCCCGATCGAGGTTCCGTAGAGCTCGAGCCCGGCGACCACGAGGAAGACGCCTGCGTACGTGGCCCGCAGCCGGGAGCGCCAGAGGAAAAGGAGCAGCAGCGGCACTCCGACGGCGCCGGCCACGTCGAGCCGCGGCAGCGTGGTGAGCCCGGCGACGCCCCACGCGGTGGCGCCGATCGCCGCGGCCCAGACGACGGCGCGCGCCCGGACGCTGCGGCTCAGCGCGATGCCGCTCAGGTAGACGAGCCCGTGCGCGGGCGGGATGAAGAGCGGCAGGTTGTGAAGGCGGTAGTGGTAGACGCCCCACACGAGGGAGCCGGTCACCTCGCCGACGGTTGCGAAGAGAACGACTCCGATCGCCTGTGCCCGGGCGAGTGACGGCAGCGGCCGCAGCGCCGCGGCGAGAACCGCGAACGTGAGCGCGCCGAGCGCGAGCTGCCCCCGCAACGCAACCTGGGTGTCGAGCGCGAGCAGCCCCGCGAGGTAGGCCGGCAGTGCGACCGCGTACCAGCGAGGCGTCGTCAAGGGCGGTACTGAAGCTCGTGCCAGCTCGGGGTGGGGAGGAGCTCGAGCAGCGCGCGTCCTCCGTTCGTGTCCGCGTACGTGAAGTCCTGCCGGTCGTCGTCCCAGTCGACCTCGAGCAGGCCCTCTTTGACGCGATGGTCGAGCCAGGCGCCCCGGAAGACGAGCTTCTTGAGCCAGTAGACGAGCGACTCGCCGCGGACGAGTGCGAGCGCGTCCCAGTGGCGGACGAGGTACTCCCCGAGCGCGCTGCGCGGCGTGTCGATCGCGTCGCGCTCCACGAGCTCGACTAGATCCGCGGTCTCGTCCTCGTCGAGCTCTGGGTTGCCGACGAGCCCGAGGCGGACCGCGGCCGCCGTCACGCGCTCCTCGAAGTCCGCGCTGTTGAACGAGAAGCGATAGCCGAGGAACTCGACGACGTAGTCGTCGCCCGAGTTGTAGTTGCCGGCCGCTTCCACGGCGGCAGCGTACCCTGACCGGATGCGGGCATTCCGCTATCTCGCGGCGCTTGCGGTGGTGCTCGCGCTCGTGGCACTGACCGCCTGGCTGCTCTCCTGGTCGTTCGAGGAAGCGGTGTATCTCGCGCCCGTGATCGTGGTCGGAGGCGCCGCGCTCGTCGGGCTCGTGCTCCTCTGGGGGAAGGTCGCGCTCAACTCGCTTCGCGAGTCGCGGCACCCGCGGCGGGTGCTCGCATACTGGCTGCTCGGCCTCGGCCTGCTCGTTCTGCTCACGGTGCTCGGCGTCAAGCTGCCGAACGAGGGCGGGTAAGGCTCACCGCCTCGGCTCGGGCGCGCGCGGCCTTACTCGCTCCGTCCCAAACCCCCACCCACCCGGGGACCGGGAGAGCCTGCCGCACGAACCGTGACGAGAACGTCGCGGCTTCCTCCCGACACCCGAACAGCTCGTCCCCAACTGTCCCGTCCGGACAGGCCGTAAGGCCGATTCCGTCCGCACGTCCCCGTAGCGTGGATCGCGATGCACGACGGCACCTGGACACTCGCCGACTGCCCTCCCGGCGCCCGGACGGAGCTCGTCCGCGCGCTCGGCATTTCCGAGGTCACCGCCTCGGTGCTCATCCGTCGCGGCTACTCCGATCCGGCCGAGGCGCGCCGGTTCCTCGACGGGGAACAGCCCCCGCACGACCCGTTCCTCCTGGGCGACATGGAGGCCGCGTGCGCCGCGATCCGCGCCGCCGTCGAACAGCGTCGCCGGATCTGCGTCCACGGGGACTACGACGTCGACGGCATCTCCGCCACGGCACTCGCTGTCCTGCTGCTCCGAGAGCTCGGCGCCGACGTCGTCTGGCATCTCCCGAGCCGGTTCGACGAGGGCTACGGCGTGCGGAGCGGCACGCTCACCCGTCTCGCGGACGACGGTTGCAGCCTTGTCTTGACCGTGGACTGCGGGATCACCGCTGCCGAGGAGATTGCCGAGGCGAAGGAGCACGGCCTCGACGTGATCGTCACCGACCATCACAGGCCGGCGGAGCGCCTGCCCGACTGCCCGGTCGTCGCCACGCGCCCTTCGGAGTACCCGTTCCCGGAGCTGTGCGGGACGGGTGTCGTCTACAAGCTCGGACAGGCGCTCTTCGGCGTGGATTCGCAGGTCCCACGCCGACACCTCGACCTCGTCGCGCTCGCAACGATCGCCGACGTCGTCCCGCTCGTCGACGAGAACCGATCCCTCGCGGTTGCCGGCCTGCGCGCACTCGCCCGGACGGCGAAGCCCGGCCTGCGAGCGCTCATGCAGAGCGCCGGCGTCGACCCCGCGGCCGCCGACGCGGGCGCGGTCGGCTTCCGGCTGGCCCCGCGCCTGAATGCCGCGGGCCGGCTCGGCCACCCTCGAGAGGCGCTCGAGCTCCTGCTCACCGAGGACGAAGCCGAGGCTCGCAGGCTGGCCGACTCCCTCGAGGAGCTGAACCGCGAACGCCAGGCGGTCGAGGGCCGGATCCTCCGCGAGGCCGTCGCTCAGGTCGAGGCATGGCCGCCCGAGCTGCGCGATCGCCGTGCCTACGCGGTCGCCGGCGCCGACTGGCACGAAGGCGTGATCGGGATCGTCGCCTCGCGGCTCGTCGAGCGATACCACCGCCCGGTCGTGCTGATCGCAGGCGCGGAGGGCGACTGGAAGGGCTCCGGCAGGTCGATCCCTGCCTTCGACCTGCACGGCGCGCTCGGGGCGTGCGCCGGGCTGCTCGGCCGCTGGGGCGGCCACAGGGCCGCCGCCGGGCTCTCGATCGCCGAAGACGACGTCGACGCATTCGCCGAGGCATTCGCCGAGCATGCCGCGGCACTGCTGGACGAGCACGACCTGGAGCCCGTGACGTCGATCGACGCGGTGGTCGCACGAGGAGCCGACCTCTCGCTCGACCTGTGCGGCGAGCTTGCGCGGCTCGCACCCTTCGGTCTCGGCAACCCCGCGCCGATGCTGCTCGCACCCGGCTGCGGTCTCGCGGAGCTCGCGACGGTGGGGGACGGCAAGCACCTTCGCTTCCGGATCCGCCGTGCGGGACGGGACGCCGGCAGCGCGATCGCCTTCGGGCAGGGCTCGCGACTCGACGCGCTACGTCCGGACGCGCTCTACGATGTCGCGTTCCGGCTCGAGGAGAACAGCTGGAACGGCACGGTCGCGCCGCAACTCGTCGTTCGCCGGGTCTTTCCGACCCCGGCCCGCTACGGGGACCTGCGTGAATGGCTCGCCGCGGAGTGGCAGAAGCCGGCGGCGGCTCGCGATCCCGAGGCGGCGGCGATCTTCGCCGAGCTGGGCCTCGAGGACGGCGCCCGCCGCGACCTACTCGAATCTCCCCGTTTTCGGGCGATGCTCGTGGCGGAACCGCTGGCGCGCGCTGCCTAGCGCGTGTTGAGCGAGAGGGCGAGCGCCCGTGCCAGCCGCAGCATGTTGCGGCGTCTCCTGAAACGGCGAAAAGAGGGCATGGAACGCGTCAATTCGCTTCCTCAACGGCCGTTCCTCCCGCGTGGATTCGCCAGGAAACCCGGCAGTACACTGAGACGATGACGACGGTCGAGGCGGGTGAGAGGCACGAGGAGCTCCTCCAGGGGCTGCTGAGCGAGCTCGCCGCCCAGCGCTCCGACGTCGACGTCGAGCTCGTCACCCGCGCGTTTCGCTTCGCCGCCGCCGCGCACGAGGGACAGCAGCGGCGCTCGGGCGAGCCCTTCATCACCCATCCCGTCGGCGTCGCGACGATCTGCGCCGGCCTGCGCCTCGACGAGCAGACGATCGCGGCCGCGCTCCTCCACGACGTCGTCGAGGACACGGGTGTGGAGCTCGACACCCTGCGCGAGGAGTTCGGCGAGGAGATCGCCGCTCTCGTCGACGGCGTCACGAAGCTGACCCGCGTCCAGTTCCAGACCCGCGAGCAGGCGGAGGCCGAGAACTACCGCAAGATGGTCGTGGCGATGGCCGAGGACGTCCGTGTCATCCTCGTCAAGCTCGCCGACCGCCTCCACAACCTCCGCACGATCGAGTACCTCGGCAAGCAGAAGCAGATCCAGAAGTCGAAGGAGGCACTCGAGGTCTACGCGCCGCTCGCGCACCGGCTCGGCATCCATGCGCTCAAGTGGGAGCTCGAGGATCTCGCCTTCCAGACGCTCCACCCGCGGAAGTACTCCGAGATCAAGACGATGGTTGCCGAGCGGCGAGCCGACCGGGAAGGTCACGTCGCGGAAGCCGCCGACGTGCTCCACCGCGAGCTCGAGAAGGTCGACATCCCCGTCGACATCTCCGGCCGCGCGAAGCACTTCTACTCGATCTACGACAAGATGGCCCGCAAGGGCCGCGAGTTCAACGAGATCTACGACCTCACGGCGATGCGCGTGATCGTCGAGCGCGACGGCGAGGAGGGGACGCGTGACTGCTACGGCGCGCTCGGCCTCATCCACTCGCTCTGGAAGCCGCTGCCCGGCCGCTTCAAGGACTACATCGCCATGCCGAAGTTCAACGGCTACCGGAGCCTTCACACGACCGTCATCGGTCCGGAGGGGCGGCCGCTCGAGATCCAGGTTCGTACCCGCGAGATGCACGAGACGGCCGAGCTCGGCGTCGCGGCCCACTGGGCGTACGTGCGCGACGGGCGCCGCTCCAAGAATGCGGACGCCGAGTGGAACGCCTGGGTGCGGCAGCTCATGGACATCAACGCCGACGAGTCCGACGCGCGCGAGTTCGTCAAGAGCTTCCGCACGGACCTCTTCGACGAAGAGGTCTTCGTCCTGACGCCGAAGGAAGAGGTGAAGACGCTTCCCGCCGGCTCCACGCCGATCGACTTCGCCTACGCCGTCCACACGGACGTCGGCCACCGCACCGTCGGCGCCAAGGTCAACGGGCGGATCGTGCCGCTCCACTACCGGCTGCGCAGCGGCGACCACGTCGAGATCCTCACCGGCAAGTCCGCGGCGCGCGGGCCGTCCCGCGACTGGCTCTCGATCGTCGGCTCGTCGCGGGCGCGAAACAAGATCCGGCAGTTCTTCTCGCGCGAGCAGAAGGAGGATCTCGAGGCGAAGGGCCGCGAGGTGCTCGAGAACTCGCTCAAGGCGCAGAACCTCCCGTACAAGAAGCTCGCCGGGTCGGCGGTCCTCGCGGGCGTGATCCGGGAGTCCGGCTTCAAGAAGGCCGAGGACTTCTACATCGCGCTCGGCTCCGGCAAGCTGACCGCGTCGAAGATCGTCGACAAGGTCCTCCAGCAGCTGAAGGTCGGCGAGGTCGCCGAGGAACAGGTCCCGGTCAAGAAGCCGCGCGCCCGCGAGGCGGCCGGCAGCGACAGCTACGGGATCAACGTGATCGGCGTCGACGACGTCCTCGTGCGGCTCGCCAAGTGCTGTACGCCGGTGCCCGGCGACGACATCGTCGGCTACATCTCGCTCGGCAAGGGGATCACGATCCACCGCGGCGACTGCCCGAACGTTCGCGCGCTCCGCCGCAACCCCGAGCGGTTCACGCCGGTCGAGTGGGAGGGAGGCGGCAGCCAGAGCTTCCGCGTCCAGATCGCCGTCGACTCGTGGGACCGGCCCCGCCTGCTGGAGGACGTCGCCCGGACGTTCGCCGAGCACGGCTCAAACATCGTCTCCTATGGCGGCACCGTCGAGGATCAGATGGCGCGCAACTGGTACGTCGCCGAGGTAGGCGACGTCAAGGCCCTCCGCGGCCTCCTCACATCCCTCCGCAACGTCGACGGCGTCTTCGATGCGCGCCGCGTCACGCCCTCGTAGCACGTTCCCTCGTTCGAGGGATCCAGCCCCACCGACCCAGGGTTACCCCGTTCGAGGGACAGCCCGCTCGCGATGCGGCGCCGGTCACTCGAACGAGTGACGGATCCTCAGCTCTCCCACGCCTGGCCGCCCGTGTCCCAGCCGACGAGGCAGAGGTCGGCGATGCGGGCGGCAACCGCCTCGAGCTCCACCGGCTCGACCGTGCCGTCGGCCGCCAACTCCGCCACACGCGTGTCGCGCCACACGACCGGAACCGCTGTGCGGCGGGACGGGTCGGGGGTTCCGGCCTCCGGTCCGAGGACGAGCTCGTCCTCCTCGACGAAGTAGATGCCCGCCCAGCTGCAGTTCTCTTGGGCGGCGAGCTCCGCCACGGTCTGCCGGAGCTGCTCGTCGGCGTCAGTCGACACCGAACGGCTCGCGGTACTCGTCGGGGATCGGGATCGGGCGCCGTCCCTGCGGATCGACGAGGACGAGCGTCTGGTGCGCGGTCACGAGCAGCGTTCCGTCCGGCACCTTGAAGGCCGCGAACTCGTAGGTCATGCTCGTCCGCCCGATGCGGGAGACCCGGATGTGCACCTCGAGCTCGTCGTCGAAGCGGGCCGGCGCGAAGTACTCGACGTCGTTCGCCCGCATCACGAACTCGCCGCCCGCGTCGCGATGAAGGAAGCCGAGCGAGCGCAGGTACTCGACGCGGGCGAGGTCGAAGTAGGGGTTGTAGCGGCCGTAGTAGACGATGCCCTGCGCGTCCGTGTCGGAAAAGCCGACCCGCGTCCGGGTCGAGAACGGGTACTCGTCGCTCACGAGCGGATCACGTCGAGAACCTCGTCGAGCTTCTGCTCCATGAGCTCCTGCGAGGTCGCCTCGAGGTTGAGCCGCAGCAGCGGCTCGGTGTTCGAGGGGCGGACGTTGAAGTGCCAGTCGGCGAAGTCGATCGAGATCCCGTCGCGGTGGGAGACCCGGCCGTCCCTGCCGTACCGCTCCTTCAGCTCCTGCAGCTTCAGCGCGACGTCCGCCACGGGCGTGTTGATCTCGCCGGTGATGAAGTAGCGCGAGCGCAGCGGCGCGAGGATCTCCGACAGCTGCGCGCCCCGCTTCGAGATCAGCTCGAGCATGAGGAGGAACGGGACGACGCCCGAGTCGGCCTGGCTGAAGTCGCGGAAGTAGTAGTGACCGGAGACCTCGCCCGCGAAGGACGCATCGTCCTTCCGCATGCGCGCCTTGATGAAGGCATGTCCGACCCGCTCCAGGAGCGGAACGCCGCCTGCCCGCTCGATCGTGTCGGGCACGGCCCGGCTTGCGCGGACGTCGTAGATGATCTTGGCGCCGGGCTCCTTCTCGAGCACGCTCTCGGCGAAGAGCGCGGTCACGAAGTCGCCCGGGACGAACTCGCCCGTGTCGTCGACGAAGAAGCAGCGGTCGGCGTCGCCGTCGAACGCGACGCCGAGGTCGGCGCCCTCCTCGAGCGTCTTGTGCACGATGAACTCCCGGTTCTCGGGCAGGAGCGGGTTCGGCTCGTGGTTCGGGAAGGAGCCGTCGGGCTCGAAGAAGCAGCGGACGGCCTCGACGGGAAGCCGCTCGAGCACCGGCGGGAGCATGGCGCCGGCCATCCCGTTCGCGGCGTCGATCACGACGCGCAGCGGCTTGATCGCGCCGACGTCCACGAACGAGAGCGCCCGCTCGACGTACGCGGGCCAGATGTCGTACGCCTCGACGGACCCGGCCGACCTACCTTGTAACACTGTGTTACTTGCGACGGCGCGGTCGCGCACGTCGAGGAGCCCCGACTCGCTGCCGACCGGCAGGGCGCCGCGGCGGACGAGCTTCATGCCCGTGTACTCCTTCGGGTTGTGCGAGGCGGTGACCATGATCCCGCCCTCCAGCGCCAGCGCGCCGACCGCGAAATAGACCATCTCGGTGCCCACGAGCCCGAGGTCGAGCACGTCGGCGCCGGCGGCGGTCGCGCCGCGCATCACCGCCTCCTGCATGGTCGGCGACGAGAGCCGCATGTCGCGACCCACCGCCATCCGCCGCGGCTCGAACTGTTCGACGTAGGCGCGCCCGATCGCCTCGGCGCCCGCCTCGTCGAGCTGCCCGGGATAGATCCCGCGCACGTCGTACGCCTTGAAGACATCCGGGTCCAGCACCGCCGCGCGCGATCCTAGCCGGGTCGACCCTCGCAACTACGATTGCACCATGGTGGAGCGCAAGCTTGCGACCGTGATGTTCGTCGACCTGGTCGGCTCTACCGACCTGATCGCGGCTGCCGATCCCGAGGTCGTGCGCCGCCGGGTCGGACGCTTCTTCGACCAGGTCTCGCACTGCGTGACGACGCACGGCGGGACGGTGGAGAAGTTCGCGGGCGACGCGGTCATGGCGGCGTTCGGCGTGCCGCTCCAGCACGAGGACGATGCCGAGCGCGCGGTCCGCGCGGCGCTGGCGACGCTCGAACGCGTGCGCGATCTCGGCCTCGACGTCCGCATCGGGATCGAGGCGGGCGAGGTCGTCGCCGACGAGAGCGAGTCCACGTTCGCCACCGGCGAGGCGGTCAACCTCGCCGCCCGCCTCGAACAGCAGGCCGGCGTCAACGAGATCGTCGTCGGGCCGACTGCGGCCCGGCTCGTCCACGGCCTCTTCGACCTCGAGCCGCTCGAGCCGTTGGAGCTGCGCGGCTGGAGCGAGCCGGTCGTCGCCAACCGTGTGACCTGCGTCCTCGAGACCGGCCGGCCGATGCGCTCGCTCTCGGCGCCGCTCATCGGCCGGGAGTCCGAGCTCGACCTGCTCGAGAACACCTTCGCGCGCACCGTCCGCGACGGGCGCGCGACGCTCGTCACGCTCTACGGCGAGGCCGGAGTCGGCAAGAGCCGGCTCGCGCGGGAGTTCGTCGACGGCCTCGAGCGAGCGACCGTGCTGCGCGGCCGCTGTCTCCCGTACGGCGAGGGCGTGACGTACTGGTCGATCGCCGAGATGGTCAAGTCCTCGGCGGGCATCTCCGACGACGATCCGCTCGAGCGGGCATACGAGAAGCTTCGCGACACCTGCGAGGACGAGGCGGTCGCGGACCTGCTCGGGCTCGCGGTCGGAGTGCTCGAGGCGGTCGAGAGCGAGCGGAGCCAGCAGGAGATCGCATGGGCCGTTCGGTCGTGGGCCGAGCAGCTCGCGGGCGCGCAGCCGCTCGTGCTCGTGTTCGAGGACGTCCACTGGGGCGAGGAGCCGCTCCTCGAGGTGATCGAGCATCTCGCGGCCTGGGTGCGGACGGCTCCCGTCCTGCTCATCTGCCTGGCACGGCCCGAGTTGCTCGACGTGCGCCCGGGCTGGGGCGGCGGCCGGTTGCGCAGCGTCACGCTCGAGCTCGAGTCGTTGCCGGACGAGGAGGGCGCCACGCTGGTGAGAGAGCTCGCCGCCGAGGTGGACGTGCCGGTGGACGTCGAGGCCGTCCTGGCCAAGGCCGAGGGGAACCCGCTGTTCGTCGAGGAGACGATCCGCGCGCTCGCGGAACGCGCAAACGGTCGGCAGGAGCGGATCCCCGACACGCTGCAGGCGCTGATTGCCGCCCGCATCGACCGGCTGCCGCCCGATTCCCGCCGGCTCGTACAGCGGGCGGCAGTCATGGGCCGCGTCTTCCTCCGCGGGGCCGTCGCCCATCTTTCGCCGGACATCGAGGACATCGACGCCGTCCTCGACGACCTGCTCTTCCGCGACCTCGTGCTGCACGAGGAGCGCGCAGCGATCAGCGGCGAGCAGGCGTTCAAGTTCAAGCACGTGCTCATCCGCGAGGTCGCCTACGCGGGCCTGTCGAAGGGCTCGCGCGCCGACTTCCACCTGCTGTTCGCCGGGTGGCTGCGCGAGCGGGCGGGAGAGGAGCTCGTCGAGATCCTCGCCTTCCACCTCGACCGGGCCACGCGCCTGCTCGCCGAGCTGGACGGAACCGCGCCGCCCGACCTCGCGGAGGAGGCGGCCGCAGAGCTCACCCGCGCCGGGCGCCGCGCGCTGATGCGCGAGTCGTTCGGGAGCGCGCGCAAGCTCCTCGTGCGGGCGGTCGAGCTCGCGCCGACGCTCGAGCGGCGTTATTTCGCCGCGCGGGCAGCGTGGCGCCTCGGCGACATGACCGCGGTCATCGTCGAGATGGAGGAGGTCGCCGCCGCCGCCGAAAGCCAGGGCGAGCGGCATCTCCAGGGGCGGGCGCTGACCGCGCTCGCCGGAGCGGTCATGAACCAGCGTGCAGACGCAGTCGCGGCGCGCGAGCTCGTGGAGCGGGCCGTCGACGTCCTCTCCGACGCCGAGCCCGAGATCCGTTTCGAGGCGTTCCAGGCGGCCGCGGAGGTGGCGCTGTGGTTCCTCGACAGCGAGGCGTTCGAGCGGTGGGCGAAGCTCGCCCTCGAGGCGGCGCGGGCCGCCGAGCGGAAGGATCAGGAGCTTCTGATCACGAGGGAGCTCGCCGAGAGCTACATCTACCGCCTCGAGTTCTCGGAGGCCGAGCCGCTCGTCGACCGCATCGGCGAGCTCGCCGACGAGAGCGGGAGCATCGTCGGCCGGGCGCTCGCCTGGTCGGTGCGCGGGACGCTCGAGAACTGGCGTGGGAACGACGCCGCGTCCGAGGCCGCGTTCTCGACGGCGCGCGACCTGTTCGCGGAGATGGGCAACACGCACTCCGAGGCGGGTATGACCCTCCAGATGGCCCGCCGGGTAGCTGCGCAGGGCGACCTCGCCCGGGCCGAGACCCTGATGCTCGAAGCGGCTCGCACGATGAAGGGCCTCAACGACCGCGCCCGGCTCTGCGAGGCGCAGCGCTCGCTCGCGGAGCTGTACGTCCGCCTGGGCCGCCTCGACGAGGCGGAGCGGTATGCGCTGCAGGCCCGTGAGTCGGTCGGCCCGGACGACCGCGTCTCGATCTCCACCACGAAGCTCTCCCTCGGCCTCGTCCGCGCCGCGCAGGGACGAGACGAAGAGGCGGCGGAGCTGATGGAGGAGGCGATCGACGAGATGCGGCGCAGCGACCAGGGTGCGCTCGAGCGCTGGGCCCTCGGGCACGTCGTCGAGTTCCACCGCTTGCGCGGTCGCGAGGAGGCTGCGCTCGGCTACGAAGAGCGGCTCGCCGAGCTCACGCCGAGCACGGCGCCGATGGTCTGAGTCGAGGCCGAGTCCGGCGACTCGCTGATCACCGTCGCCGGCCGTTCGAAGCGGTCGAGCGCCTCGCGCAGCGGCTCGGCCCGCAGCGTCCCTTCGCCGTACGGGAGGTGCTTCGTCTCGTTCCGGTTCGCGTACTGGATGTCGCTGAAGTGGATGTGGAACGGCGCACCGGGCTCGAGCACCGCGTCGGCGCCCGCCAGCGCGGCGGCGAAGGTGTCCGCATCGAGGAAGGCGCCGTCACTCGTCGCGTGCATGTGGGCGAAGTCGAGCACCGGGCGGACGAAGTCCACCGCCGCCGAGATCGCGAGCACGTCCTCGATCGTCCCGAAGTCGCGCACCCGTCCCATCACCTCGACGCCGAAGGGGACGAGCCGGTCCTTCGCCTCCAGCCGCTCGCGCAGGTCGCCGAGCTGGTCGATCACGTCCGCGACGGCCTGCTCACGCTCGCGCCCGAGCAGGAAGCCGGGATGGAAGACGATCAGCCGCGCGCCGCAGGCCTTGGCGAGCCCGGCCGTGTGGTCGAGCATCCCGAGCGCCATCTTGAACTTCTTCCCCCGGTCGGCATGGCCCATGAAGGCCGCGAGCGGCGCATGCACGGAGAGCGCGACGTCGGCCGCGGCAGCGGCCTCGCCGAGCAGCGGCGCCGTCTCGTAGTCGAGCCAGAAGCCGGAGACGAATCCGAACTCGCACGCGCGGTAGCCCAGGGCCGTGAGCGCGGCGAACGCCTCCTCGAAGGTCGGCGCCTCGGGCAAGCCGCCCGGGCCGTAGCGGATGTCGCTCACGACGCCAGCCTATGCCGTCCGATCCGGTTCCTACCTTGTTGGCCATGCCCAAGCGCCCATCCCGGATCGACCTCCTCGAGCTCGACATCGACCTGCGCCTCGCCGACCTCTGGCGGGAGACCCTCGACGTGACCGACTGGAACCTCGAGGTCGTCGCCGCCTTCCTCCGCGCGGCCTACGGCAAGGGATACTGCGACGCGCTCACCGAGGACGCTCCCGGCTCGCTCTGCCACGAGCACGGCTACCGCATTCCGGCGCGGAAGCCCGCCAAGGCACCGAAGAGCTAGGACTGCCGCTCCCGCGATCGAGCCGGGGCTACGATGCACGCGTGGGATCCAGTCCTGCGCGGCTCGTAATCGCACTCTCCGTGGCGGCCGCACTCGCGGTCTTCGTGGTCTACACGGCGCTCGCCGGGAACGGCGTCGCGCAGCTGGAACCGAGCACGCTGGCCGGGCACACCGGCGACGTCACGGTCGTCGGCGCGGTCGTGGGCAAGGTCACCGGCGACGCCTACACGCGCGGCGGCATGCGGTTCCGGCTCAAGGACATCGGCGGCGCCGGCGCCACGCGCGTCCCGGTCGTCTATCACGGCAGCGTGCCCGACCTGTTCAAGGTCGGCCGCCATGTCGTGATCGAAGGGACGATGCGCAACGGCGTCTTCGTCGCGAAACGCAACTCGCTCGTGACGAAGTGTCCCTCGAAGTACGCGCCGGCGAAGTCCTCGAACACGTAGTGATCTGATGGCCCCACTCGGGCGCGCCGCGCTCCTCCTCGCCTTCGGCCTGATCGCCTACGCGCTGCTCGCCGGCTCCTACGCGGCGTGGAAGCGGCGCCGCCGGCTGGCGCTCTCCGCGCAGAACGCGCTCATCGCGGCGTTCCCGGTCACGCTCGTGGCCGCGCTCGTGCTCTTCGTCGCGCTCGGCCGTCGCGACCTCACCTTCGTCTACGTCGCGCAGCACACGAGCCACAAGCTGCCGCTCGGCTATGCGCTCTCCGCCTTCTGGGGCGGGCAGGAGGGATCGCTGCTCCTCTGGCTGCTCATCCTCAGCGGCTACGCCGGTCTCGCCGTCTGGCTCAACCGCCGCTCGCGGGACCTCGTCGCCTGGACGGTGCCGGTCTTCGCCCTCGTCGCGAGCTTCTTCGCCTTCATGCTCTGCTTCGTCTCGAGTCCGTTCAACGTCGCGCCTCCGCCCGCGGACGGCGCGGGGATGGTGCCGAGCCTCCAGAACCCGTACATGCTCGCCCACCCGCCGATGCTCTACCTCGGCTATGTCGGGCTCACCGTCCCGTTCGCGTTCGCGATGGGCGCACTGCTCTCCGGACGCACCGACGAGCGCTGGATCGTCGCGACGCGGCGCTGGACGCTCGCCGCCTGGACGTTCCTCGGAGTCGGCCAGCTCCTAGGTGCGCACTGGGCGTACGTCGAGATCGGGTGGGGCGGCTACTACGCCTGGGATCCGGTCGAGAACGCCGCGCTCATGCCCTGGCTCGCCGCGACCGCGTTCCTCCACTCGGTGATGATCCAGGAGAAGCGCGGGATGCTGAAGGTCTGGAACATGGTGCTCGTCGCGCTCGCCTTCAACCTGTCGCTGTTCGGGACGTTCCTGACGCGCTCGGGCGTCATCGACTCGATCCACTCGTTCTCGCAGAGCCCGATCGGGGGCTGGTTCCTCGGCTTCCTCGCCCTCATGATCATCTTCTCGGTGGTGCTGATCTACTGGCGGCTGCCGCTGCTGCGGACGAAGACGAAGCTCGAGTCGCTCGTCTCGCGGGAGGCGACGTTCCTCTACAACAACCTGCTGCTCGTGGCGCTCTGCCTCACGATCCTCTGGGGCGTCCTCTATCCGGTGCTCTCGGACGCGGTGCGCGGCGAGACGCGCTCGGTCTCGAAGCCGTACTACGACTTCTTCCTCCACACGTTCGGGCTGCCGCTGCTGCTGCTGATGGGGCTCGGGCCGCTCGTGGCGTGGCGGCGGGCCTCGCTCCGCTCGCTCGGGAGGACGTTCCTGATCCCGTTCGCCGCGGCGGTCGTCACGGGCGTCGTGCTGCTCGCGCTCGGCTTCGGGAGCTCGTGGCCGGGTCTGCTCGCGTACACGTTCTCGGCCTTCGTCATCGCCTCGATCGTGCTCGAGTTCGTGCGGGGGCGGGCGGCGACGGGCTCCGTCTTCCGCCTCGTCGCGCGCAACCGCCGGCGCTACGGCGGCTACATCGTCCACGCTGCGGTCGTCCTGCTCGCGATCGGGATCGCGGGCTCGAGCGCGTACCAGACGGTCCGCGAGCGGACGCTGCGCCCCGGCCAGTCGATCGAGGCCGCGGGCTACACGCTCACGTATCGCGGCATCGAAGGGACGAAGGGCCCGAACTACACCGGCTTCCGGGCGCTCGTGACGGCCACCGGGCACGGTGAGCGCTTCAACGTCGATCCCGGGATGAACAACTATGCAATCGAGGGGCCGGCGAACGAGGCGTCGATCTACCACGACCCACGCTCGCTGGGCGACGTGTTCACGAAGGCGCAGCTCGTGAAGGGGAACGAGATCGACCTGCAGGTGCTCGTGAAGCCGCTCGTCAACCTGATCTGGGCGGCCGGGTTCCTCTTCGTCTTCGGGGCGCTGATCGCGATGTGGCCGGACGCGGTCGAGCAGCGCCGGCTCGCGGCGAGATACGCCGCGGGCGCCGTCCCGGCCGGGCTCTGACATGGAGTGGGCGCTCGCGCTCGGGGCCGTGCTCGCGGTCGCCGCGGTCGTCTTCGTCGCACGGCCCTTCCTCCGCGACCCGGCGCCGGCGAGCGACCGGCTGGACGAGCTCGCGCCCGAGGCGCGGCGCCGCCTCGCTCTCGCCGAGGAGCGCGACCGCGCGCTCGCCGCGCTGAAGGAGCTCGAGTTCGACCACCGAACGGGGAAGATCTCCGACGCCGACTATCGCGCGCAGGTGGGGCCGCTCCGCAGGCGGGCCGCGGAGGCGTTACGGACGCTGGAAGCCGGGGAACAGCCCGGACATGAGCGCAGCCCCGATCAGGGACAGCGCGTGTCCTAGCTGCGGCGAGGAGCTGCCCGCGGACGCGCGCTTCTGCCCGAGCTGCGGCGCGCCGGCAGAGGAGCGGCCTGCCCTCGAGACCGTCCCCGGCCCGGTCGTGCGCGGCAGCGTCGAGCGGCGTTGGCTCGGCCTGCCTCTTCGCTTCGTCCTCCTCTGCCTCGGCTTCGCGGGCCTCGGGGCGGCGATCGGCCTCTTCGCGACGGGCAACTGGGCCTGGGGCGTCGTCGCGCTCCTCGTGGCTGCGATTCTCCTGGCTGCGCTGGCGGACGCGACGCGCCGCGGCGCCGACGTCTGGTCGGAGCGGTCGGCGCGGCTGGCGGCGGACGGTCGCGCGCATGCGGCGAGCACGGCGGAGGTGTGGCGAACGCGGTTCCACGCGGCCGTGCACCGCTGGCGGACGCGCAGCCGGCTCGACGAGATCGAGGCCGAGCGGCGCCCCGCGCTGCAGGCGCTCGGCGAGGCGGTCTGGCTGAAGAACCCGAGCGCGGAGGGCGCAGCCCGCGAGCGGCTCGTTGCGCTGGAGGAGGAGCGGCAGCGGATCGAGCAGGAGCACGCCGAGCATGTCGCGACCGCCGAGGAGAGGATTCGCAATGCGCGGCTTCCGGTACAGGAGACGGTGATGGTCACTCCGAACGAGCCGAGCTCTCCGTACCCGCCGCCGGACGAGGGCGAGCCGCCCCGGCCGGCCCAGGTGCCCGAGCCGTATCCGCCCCCGGACGAGGGAACGCCGCCGACGCCGGCTCCCGACCCCGGCCGAGACGACTAGCGAAGCGGGTACGTAGAAAGCCGCAGCGCGGTCAGCGAGCGCGCCGATGCCGGGCGCTCCCGTGTGGCCGACGATTTGGTGCACATACGGACGAAGTTGGTCCGGCGCATCCACCACCTTGCGGCGCCCCTCGGGGCGCCGCTCGGCTTACCAGCTCTTCGCGCGATGGAGCTGGGGCGGAGGCGCGACACGCACGCGGGCGTCGACGGCGACGCAGCGGTCGGGCAGCGCGAGGACGGGGTTGAGGTCGAGCTCGGCAACCTCCGGGAAGTCGTCGGCGAGGAGGGAGAGCCGGAGCAGCAGGTCGACGAGCGCCGCCTCGTCGGCGGCAGGCGCACCGCGGAAGCCTGCGACGAGCCGGCCCGCCTTGCCCGAACGGACGAGCTCCTCGGCGTCGCGGTCCGAGAGCGGCGCGAGGCGGAACCGGGCCTCTCCGATCAGCTCGGCGAAGACGCCGCCCGGGCCGAACGCGACGAGCGGTCCGAAGACCGGATCCTCGACCGCGCCCGCGAGCAGCTCCGCGCCGCCGCTGACGAAGGGCTGCACAAGCAGCGGCGGGCCGATCCGCTCGGCGGCCTCTCGCACCGCCGCCTCGTCGGCGAGGTCGAGAGCGATGCCGCCGGACTCCGTCTTGTGTGCGCCGGGCACGGCCGTCTTCAGCACGACCGGGAAGCCGAGCTTGGCAGCGGCCGCGACCGCCTCGTCGACCGTCTGTGCGACGCGCTCCTCGACCACGGGGATCCCATAGGCCTGGAGCAGACGCCGCGTCTGCGCGGCGGCGAGCCACCCGTCGGCCGAGGTCACGATCTCGCGCGCCGTGTCGCGATCGACCTCGAGCTCGGGGACCGTGCCGGCCGGCCGTCGCAGCCATTCGCCCCGCTCCGCCGCACGGCTGAGCGCTCTCGCCGCGGCCTCCGGGTAGTCGAAGGCGGCCACCGGCTCGACGCTCCGCAGCGACTCCGGCGCGCCGCGCGCGCTGAGGAAGACGCACAGCACGGGCTTCTCGCCGGCCTCCGCGGCGGCCGAGCTGATCGCCGCTCCGACCGCCTCCTCGTCGACGCCGACCGTCGGCACGAAGAGAACGATGACGGCGTCGATGCCCGGGTCGGCGAGCACGAGCGGGAGGACGGTGGCGAAGCTCTGGTCGTTCGCGCCGCCGAGCATGTCGACGGGGTTCGCGGTGCTCGCCTCGGCCGGGAGCACCTCGGCCAGCGCGGACCTGGTCTCGTCGCCGGGTGTCGGCAGCTCGAGCCCGAGCGACTCGCAGGCGTCCGCCGCGAGGATGCCGAGGCCGCCGGCGTTCGTGAGCACGGCGACCCGCCGGCCGCGCGGCACCGGCTGCGCGGACAGCAGGGCGGCCACGTCCACGAGCTCGTCGAGCGTCGCGGTGCGGATCACGCCTGCCTGCCGGAAGAGCGCGTCGATCGCCGCCTCCGAGCCGGCCAGCGCGGCCGTGTGGGAGCTCGCGGCCTTCATCCCGGCGCGCGTGGTGCCGCCCTTCATGGCGAGGATCGGCTTCGTGCGCGCGAGCCTCCGAGCGATGCGGGCGAATGCCCGCGGGTTGCCGAACGACTCGAGGTAGAGCATCACGATCTCGGTCGCCTCGTCGTCCTCCCACCACTCGAGCAGGTCGTTCGACGAGACGTCGGCCTTGTTCCCGATCGAGACGAACGAGGTCAGGCCGAGCCCTCGCGCCGACGCCCGCTCGAGCACCGCGAGCCCGAGCGCGCCGCTCTGCGACGAGAAGCCGATCTTGCCCTTCGGGAACGCACGCGGAGCGAAGGTCGCGTTGAGGCTCACGGCCGAGGAGGAGATGCCGAGGCAGTTCGGGCCGACGACGCGGGCGCCGTGGGCGCGTGCGAGCGCGAGCAGCCGCTCCTGGCGCTCCGCGCCCTCGGCTCCGATCTCGGCGAACCCGGCGGAGATGACGACGAGTGCACGAACGCCCGCCTCGAGGGCCTCCTCGGCGGCGGGGAGCACGTGCTCGCCGGGGAGCGAGATCACGGCCAGCTCGACGGCGTCGGGTATCTCGCCGACGCTGCGGTAGCCGTGGACGCCTGCGACGGGGTCGCCGCCGCGGTTGACCGGATACGCGGATCCCGCGAAGTCCGCCGCGATCACGTTCCGGAACAGCTCGCCGCCGATCGAGCCGCGGCGACTCGAAGCGCCGATCACGGCGAGCGTCTTCGGCCGGAAGAACGGCTCGAGCGACGCGTGCACGGCGGCGTGGTCGCGGGCGGCGACCTGCTCCCTGTAGTGGTTCGTCGGTGCGACGGGGAAGCGGATCTCGATCTCGCCGTGCTCGGAGACGCGGGTGACGTCGAAGCCGGCGTCGCGGAAGACGGCGAGCATCGTGGCGTTGTCGGGAAGCACCTCGGCGACGAACTCCTCGATGCCGGCCGCCGCCGCCCGCTCGGCCATCTGCTCGAGCAGCCGGGTGCCGATGCCGCGGCGCTGGTACTCGTCGCCGACCGTGAAGGCGACCTCCGCCGCCCGCGGGTCGCGCAGCCGCACCCAGTTGGCGAGCGCCGCGACCTTCCCGTCGAGCGAGCCCAGCAACGCGCCGCGCTCGTTCCAGTCCGGGTCGAGCACGGGCTCGACAAGCTTCGGCCCGACCGCCGCGAAGCCGTGGAACCGGAGGTAGCGGCTCTCGTCCGACAGTCCGGCGAAGAACTCGAGCAGCGCGTCCGCGTCGTCCGCGACCGGCGGTCGGAGCCGGAGCGTCGAGCCGTCGCGGAGGATGACGTCGGTCGTGTCCGGCGCGGTGACGGCCATCGCTCAGGCTGCAGCCTTGTGCTCGGCCGCGCGCCGCGGGGAACGGACGACCAGCACGGGGCACGGCGCCTGGTGCACGAGAGCCGTCGAGACGCTGCCGGAGAAGAGCCGCCTCGCGGCGTTCCAGCCGTGCGAGCCGACGACGATCATCTGCGCCTCGCGCTCGGCGGCGATCCGGCAGATCTCGTCCGCGGCGATTCCTTCGCCGACGTACGGGGAGCAGTGGACGCCGGCAGCCTCGGCGGTCTCGGCCACGTCCGCGAGCAGCTTCTCGACGCGCTCGTGCTCGGCGCCCGTCAGCTCTGCGACCACGTTCGAGTAGCCGTAGCCGCTGTAGCCGACCGCCGGCAGCGTGACGTGCGCCACCGAGACGACGAGCAGCGTCACGTCGAGCAGCCGCGCGAGCTCGATCGCCTTGGCCTGTGCGTCAGCCGCCGAGGGCGAGCCGTCGGTGGCGAGCAGAATCGGTCTCTTGTCGCTCATCGTCTTCCTCCTTCTACTGATGCTCCGAGTGTCGCGGGCGCCTGGCTCGGCGGCATCGGGGCACGCACGCCACGAGGACTGCGGGAATACCCGGACGACTACTGTGGCGCGGCCATGGTCGACGTCCACCACGTCGTTGCCTTCCTCGTCGTAGCCGGCACGTTCGGGGCCGCCGTCGCAGGTGCGTGGACCTACTACCGGCGGAGGGAGCCCCGCGGGCTGCTCACGCACCTGCTCGCGCTCGCCCAGACGCTGGTCATCGCCCAGGTCGGGCTCGGGCTGCTGCTCCTGTCGAGTCATCGCCGCGCGCCCGACCGGCTGCACTATCTCTACGGGACGCTCTCGCTGCTCGCCGTCCTGTCGCCGTGGCTGTACGCGCCGGCCGACCGGCGCGGCCGGCTCGCCTGGTTCACCGGCGCTACCTTGGTTGCAGGAGCGCTCGCGGTGCGGGCGTACATGACCGGCACATGAGGAAGCCCTTTCCGCGCATCAACCCGTTCCTGCGAGGCCTGCTGATCCTCGCGGCGATCGCGGGGATCGTCGTCGTCTTCCAGCTCGAGCAGACGCTGACCGTGCTCCTCTACATCGCGCGCATCGCGTTCCTGCTCGCGATCGCGTACTTCATCTTCCTCATGTGGCGTGAGCGGCGAGAGGGGATCGCGATGTGGCCGTCGCGCGCGCGGACGGTCTTCTACGGGGCGGCGATCGTCTCCGTCGCCGACGTCGGCGTCTACTGGTACGGCGGCGCCGTCGGGTACGAGATCCTCGCCTTCGTCGCCGTGCTCGCCCTGTGCGGTTTCGCCATGTTCCGCACCTGGCGCGACCAGCACACCTACGTCTAGTTCGAGGGCTCAGGCCTCGACGCGGGCGCCGGCCCCGTCGAGCGCGCCGAGCGCCTCGCGGACCGGGACGAAGCGGCCGACGAAGATCGGCGTGTCCCGCTCCGTGTAGCCCGACGCCTCGCTGTCGCGGAGCCGCAGCATCAGGTGCATGAAGTCCGCGGGCTCGTCGCACTCGAAGGCCGTCATGAACTCCTGGTCGTCGATCCCGAACGAGTACGTCGTGTGGTTCTTGATCCCGGGGAACTCCTCGCGGCCGATCCGGATGTGCTCGTCCATCGCCCGCCGGCGCTCGGCCTCGGTGAGCGCGTACCACGGGCGCACCTTCACGAACGGGTAGACGACGAGGTAGGGGAGGCCGTGGGGCGTGATCTTCCTCGCCTTGCGCGCGCTCGTGTACTGCGACGCCTTCGTGGTCGCGAGATACGAGTAGGGCGTCTCGAGCCAGCCCGCGAGGGCAGTTCCGTTGAGCGCCGCGCCGAGCTCCTCGAGCAACTCGTAGCGCTCGGTGATCTTCCAGAGGAAGAAGTCCGTCTCGGGGCGGACGCCGGCGGTCGTGTAGGCGCGCAGGTGCTCGAAGCGGTCGGCAAACTCCTCGACCACCTCGGCGAACGCATCCTTGTGAGCCTGGCGCTCCTCGACCGGGAGACGCCGCCAGGCGGGGTCGACCCGGAAGAAGGTGTACGCGACATACAGGCCCTCCATCGGCAGGATGGTAGCCGTGGCGTCCCGCGTGGAGAGTCAGCTCAAGGCCCTGCCGGCGAGGCCCGGCGTCTACCTGTTCCGCGACGCGGACGGCGACGTCCTCTACGTGGGGAAGGCGAAGTCGCTGCGGCCGCGCGTCCGCTCGTACTTCCAGAAGACGACCGACGGGCGGGCGCAGATCCGCTCGCTCCCCGGCCGGGTCGTCGACGTCGAGGTGATCGTGACCGGCAGCGAGGTCGAGGCGCTCCACCTCGAGCAGAACCTCGTCAAGCGGCACCGGCCGCCGTTCAACGTCCGCCTGCGCGACGACAAGTCCTTCCCGTACATCGCGGTGACGGTCGAGGACGAGTACCCGCGCGTGATGTTCACCCGCGAGCGGCACCGGCCGGGAGTCTGGTACTTCGGCCCGTACGCGAACGCGAAGAAGGTGCGTGAGACGCTCGACGTCCTCAACCGGGTCTTCCGCTACCGGCCGTGCGAGGGGCCGAAGCCGGGCCGGCACAGCGGGATTCCGTGCCTCGACTACCACATCGACCGCTGCCTCGCGCCCTGTGTCGGCTACGTCTCGGCCGAGGACTACCGCGGGATAGTCGACGGCGTGATCGAGTTTCTCTCCGGCGATGTGAAGCCGATCCAGCGCGAACTCGAGCGGCGGATGCAGGAGGCGGCGGCGGAGGAGCGGTTCGAGGACGCGGCGCGCTACCGCAACCGCTTGTTCGCCGTACAGCATCTCGTCGAGCGGCAGGCGGTCGAGCGGCAGTCGGTCGGGACCGTCGACGTGATCGGCTTCGCGGCCGAAGGTGACCGCGCCGTCGTCCAGATCTTCCCGCTGCGGGGCGGCAAGATGGTCGACCGGCACTCGTTCCATCTCGAGAACGTCGGCGGCCAGGACGTGACCACGATCCTCGAGTCGTTCGGTCTCGAGTACTACGGCAGCGCGCCGAGCGTGCCGCCGCAGATCGTCGTGCCGAGCGACGCGGGCGACCTGGCGGCGCTCGCCGAGCTGCTGGGCGAGCGGCGCGGGGCGCGCGTCGAGATCCGCGTCGCCGAGCGCGGCGAGAAGCGGCGCCTGCAGCGGCTCGCCGACGAGAACGCGCTCCACGTCCTCACGAGCGACCTCGCGGCCGGCGAGCAGCGGAGGCTCCGCCGCGTCGAGGCGCTCGAGCAGCTGCGTGAGACGCTCAACCTCGAGGCGTTGCCGCTCCGGATCGAGTGCTTCGACATCTCGACCGCGATGGGCCAGGACAACGTCGGCTCGCTGGTCGTCTTCCAGGACGGCCTCCCGAAGAAGGCGCACTACCGCAAGTTCGCGATCCGCGGCCAGGAGGGGATGGACGACTTCGCCGCGATGGGGGAGATGGTGTCGCGCCGGTTCGCGCGGCTCGCTGCAGGGCCGGCCGCGGACGACTACGACGAGTCGTTCGCGGCGACGCCGAACCTCGTCGTGGTCGACGGCGGCAAGGGCCAGCTCGCCGCTGCGCTCGCGGCGATGCAGGCGTTCGACCTGCCGCGGGTCGCGGTGATCGCGCTCGCGAAGCGGGAGGAGGAGGTGTTCGTGCCGGGCCGCGCGCGGCCGATCGTCCTCTCGCGGCACGACCCGGGGCTGCAGCTCCTGCAGAGGATCCGTGACGAGGCCCACCGCTTCGCCGTCGGCTTCCATCGCCAACGCCGGGAGTCGCGCGGGTTCGCGTCACTGTTCGACGAGCTGGAGGGAGTCGGCCCGGCCCGGCGCCGCGCGCTGCTCAACCACTTCGGCTCGGTCGACGCGATGCTCGCGGCGTCACCGGAAGAGCTCGAGGGCGTTCCCGGCGTCCCCGCGAAGGTGGCGCGCAGCGTCTACGCCCAGTTGCACAAGGCGGGGCGCGGCTGATGCCGGTCTCTTGGAGCGGCGGCGAACGGCGCCCGAAGGATGGTGCGAGCTTACGGCTCCGGAAGGGAGCCGTCGTCTAGCGGCCCGGGTCCGGCTCGGAATTCAAGAACGGATAGCGGTAGTCCCGCGGCGGCACGAACGTCTCCTTGATCGCGCGCGGGCTGACCCAGCGGATCAGGTTCCACATCGAGCCGGCCTTGTCGTTCGTCCCCGAGGCGCGCGCGCCGCCGAACGGCTGCTGGCCGACGACCGCTCCGGTCGGCTTGTCGTTGACGTAGAAGTTGCCGGCCGCGTAGCGGAGCCGGTCGCGCGTCCTCTCGATCGCGTCGAGGTCGCGGGCGAAGACGGCGCCGGTGAGCCCGTAGCTCGTGCCCCGGTCGATGAGGTCGAGCGTGTCCTCGTAGCGGGAGTCGTCGTAGACGAAGGCGGTCACGACCGGCCCGAACAGCTCGTCCCGCATCGTGCGGAAGTCGGGGTCGGACGTCTCGATCACGGTCGGCTGGACGAACCAGCCCTCGCTGTCGTCGTACTCGCCGCCCGCGATCACCTTTGCCGTGCCGCCGGACGCCTTCGCCTCCTCGATCGCCTCCTTCTGCGTCGCGAACGAGCTGGCGTCGATCACGGCGCCGACGAAGTTGGAGAAGTCGGCGACGTCGCCCATCTTCATCTCGCCGATCTCCTCGGCGACCTGGTCGCGCACCTCCGGCCAGAGACTCGCGGGCGCGAAGACGCGCGAGGCGGCGGAGCACTTCTGGCCCTGGTACTCGAACGAGCCGCGGATGATCGCGGTGGCGAGCGCCTCGGCGTCGGCGCTCGGGTGCGCGACGATGAAGTCCTTGCCGCCCGTCTCGCCGACGATCCGCGGGTAGTTGCGGTAGCCGGCAATGTTCTCGCCGACTGTCTTCCACATGCTCTGGAAGACGGGCGTCGAGCCGGTGAAGTGGATGCCGGCGAGGTGCTCGCTCGCGAGTGCGGGATCGCCGACGGCGGCGCCGGAGCCGTAGACGAGGTTGATCACGCCGGGCGGCAGCCCGGCCTCCTCGAACAGCTTCATGAGGAAATGGGCGCTGACCGCCGCAGTCGAGGCCGGCTTCCAGACGACGGTGTTGCCCATCAGCGCCGCCGACGTGGGGAGGTTGCCGGCGATCGCCGTGAAGTTGAAGGGTGTGACCGCGAAGACGAAGCCCTCGAGCGGCCGGTACTCGAGCCGGTTCCACACGCCGGGCGAGGAGATGGGCTGCTCCTCGTAGATCCGTGTCATGTACTGGACGTTGAAGCGCAAGAAGTCGATGAGCTCGCAGGCAGCGTCGATCTCGGCCTGGTGGGCCGTCTTCGACTGCCCGAGCATCGTCGCCGCGTTCAGCGTCTGGCGCCACGGCCCGGCGAGCAGCTCGGCGGCGCGGAGGAAGACGGCGGCGCGATCCTCCCACGGCGTCCGCGACCAGTCCTCCCAGGCGTCGGCCGCGGCCGCGACGGCCCGTCCGACCTCGGCGGCGCCGCCCTTCTGGACGTCCGCGAGGACGTGGCTGCGCTTGTGCGGCATGACCGCCTCGAACGTGTCACCCGTCTCGACGTGCTCGCCGCCGATCACGAGCGGGATCGCGAGCCGCTGCGAGGAGAGCTCCTCGAGGCGGCGGCGGAGCTCCTCGCGCTCGGGACTTCCTGGCTCGTAGCCCTTGACCGGCTCGTTGTACGGCTCGGGAACGCGGAAGATTCCGTGGGTGGACATGTGGCGATTCTAGGATTGGCGTCCGTGGCCGTGACGCAGGTGGCGTACGAGGTCGAGGGCTGGGGAGTCGGCGAGCTCGTGGCCGCGGACGGCCGCGTCGTCTGGCACGAGCTGCCGTGGCCGCGCGCGGGCGCCGCCCAGGTCCCATCCCGAACCCCCACCCACCCGGGGCATGGGGCCGGTCGGGTCGTATCACGAGAACGGTCACGCGGATCGAGCAGCTTCGTCTCGGAAGTGGTCCAGTTGCTCCAGGCGTACTTCGCAGGCGAGCGGGTCCAGCTCGACGAGGTGCCGGTCGACCTCGAGTACGAGAGCCCGTTCTTCGACCGCTGCGCCGTGGCCCTCCGCACGATCCCGCGCGGCGAGACCGTCTCGTACGGCGAGCTGGCGGCGCTGGCCGGCGCGCCTCGCGCCGCCCGGGCGGCCGGCACGTTCTGCGCCCGCAGCCATCTCTCGCTCTTCGTGCCCTGCCACCGTGTCGTCGCCGCCGACGGCCTCGGCTCCTACGGCTCGTACGGCGTCGCCTACAAGCGGCGGCTCCTCGCGCTCGAGGGATGTCCGGATGCTCTCTGACGACCTGCGGGAGGAGCTCGCCGCGATCGCGCCCGAGCGCGAGTGCGACCGCCTCGCCGAGCTCTCCGGCCTCTTCCACGTCGCCGGGCGCGCGCACCTGCGCGGACGCGGCAGCGTCGACGTCCATCTCGACGTCTCGAGCTCGATCGTCGCCCGCCGCGCCTTCGCTCTGCTCCGCGCGCTCGGGGTCACCTCGGAGATCCGCACGTACCCGCGCCGCGCCTTCGACAGGGCCACGCGCTACCAACTCCACGTGACCGGATCCGCCGGCGCCTACGAGACGCTCCACCGTGCCGGTGTCCTCGACCGCTCGCATCGGCCGCTCGACCGCCCACCGCGCCGCGTGGTGGCCCGCCGCTGCTGCGCCGCCGCCTATCTGCGCGGCGCCCTTCTCGGCTCCGGAACCCTGAGTGGGCCACGCGACCCACACCTCGAGATCCGCACGGCCGGGGCCGAGGGCGCGCGCTTCCTCGCCGACCTCGGGAAGCGGCTCGGCGCGGAGCTCCACGTCCAGGAGCGCGCCGCGCACGCGACGGCGTATGCGAAGGGAACCGAGGCGATCGCCGACGTCCTCGTCGCGGCCGGCGCCGTCGATCTCGTGCTCGCGCTCGAGGAGCAAGCGGTGCTCGCGGCGATTCGCGCCGACGCCAACCGGCTCGCGAACGCCGATCACGCGAACCTCGTCCGCACGAGCCGGGCCGCGCACGCCCAGCTCGAGGCGCTCGGCCGCCTCGACGTCGACGCGCTCCCAGAAGAGCTGCGCGAGATCGCGCTGCTGCGACTCAGGCATCCCACCGCCTCCACCGCGGAGCTCGCCCGTCGCTGCAAGCCGGCGCTGACAAAAGCCAGCGCTTATCGGCGACTACGCCATTTGCAGGAGCTTTCCCGGGGCTGAACCGTCGTTATCCGTTGCAAGTCTTCTAGCGCGGCAACAGCCCAGGAGTCATACTCGCTGTGGCGGGTCCTGCTCGTCCGGCGGTGGATTCAGACCCCGTCCGCTGCCGAGTTTCGAGCGGGTGAGGGACCGGGAGGGTCGTCCTCGGAGCTTCCCGGTCCGCCCGCCGTCCGCACCCGAGCGGCGTGCGGGAAAGTTCCGATTCAGCTGCAAGCGACGCGGTTAGACTCGACTGCGAGAGACCGGAGAGCGACAGAAAGGCTGAGAGACGATGGCGAAGATCAGGGTCGGGATCAACGGATTCGGGCGCATCGGCCGCAACTTCCTCCGCGCCCAGCTCCAGCGGGACGGCGAGATCGAGATCGTGGCTGCGAACGACATCGGCGACACGAGGACGATGGCGCACCTGCTCAAGCACGACTCCGTCCTCGGCACGCTCGGCCTCCCGGTCGAGGCCGGCGACGGCGTGATCAGCGTCGGCGGTCACGAGATCAAGTTCCTCTCGGAGCGCGACCCCGCCGACCTGCCGTGGGGCGAGCTCGGCGTCGACGTCGCGATCGAGTCCACCGGGCTGTTCACGAAGCGGCCCGACGCCGAGAAGCACCTGCAGGCGGGGGCGAAGAAGGTCGTCATCTCCGCTCCGGCCACCGACCCGGACCTCACGATCGTCCTCGGCGTCAACGACAAGGAGTACGACCCGGAGCAGCACCACATCATCTCCAACGCCTCCTGCACGACGAACTGCGTCGCGCCGGTCGCGAAGGTGCTGCACGAGGCGTACGGGATCGAGCGCGGCTTCATGACGACGATCCACGCGTACACGAACGACCAGCAGACGCTCGACCTCCCGCACAAGGACCTGCGCCGCGCGCGCGCCGCCGCCATCAACCTCATCCCGACCTCGACCGGCGCCGCCCGCGCGATCGGCGTCGTCATGCCGGAGCTCAAGGGCAAGGTCGACGGGATGTCGATGCGCGCCCCGGTGCCGACCGGCTCGATCGTCGACCTCGTCGTCCAGGTCGGCTCGGAGCCGACCGCCGAGGAGATCAACGAGCTGTTCCGCGGCAAGGCGGACACCGGCGATCTCGAGGGGATCCTCCAGTACACCGGCGAGCCGATCGTCTCCACCGACATCGTCCACTCGTCGTACTCGTCCATCTTCGACAGCGGCCTGACGATGGCGAACGGGAACCTTCTCAAGGTCTTCTCCTGGTACGACAACGAGTGGGGCTACAGCTGCCGCCTCGTCGATCTCACGGCGAAGATCGGGAAGACGCTGCCGAGCCCGGTAGCGGCGTAGGGAGGGGAGCTCGTTGCGCCTTCCGCGCTCGGTCCGCGACGCCGACGTCGCGGGCAAGATCGTGCTGGTCCGGGCGGATCTCAACGTGCCGCTCGACGGCGGGCACGTCGCCGACGACACGCGGATCCGGGCCTCGCTGCCGACGCTCGAGCTGCTGCTCGACAGCGCCGCCGCCGAGGTGCGCGTCTGCTCGCATCTCGGTCGGCCGAAGACGGAGGAGGACCGCGCGAAGTACGCGATGGCGCCCGTCGCGGGGCGGCTGCGGGAGCTCCTGCCGGACGAGCGCATCACGGTGCTCGAGAACACGCGCTTCGACCCGGGCGAGACAGCCAACGAAGAGCGCTTCGCGCGCGAGCTCGCGGAGGGCTGCGACCTCTACGTCGACGACGCCTTCGGCTCGGCACATCGCGCGCACGCGTCCACCGAGGGGGTCGCGCACCTGCTCCCGGCCTACGCGGGTCTGCTCCTGCTGGCGGAGCTCGAGCATCTCGGCCGCCTGCTCGGCGACGTCGAGCGGCCGTTCGTCCTCGTCTCCGGCGGTGCGAAGGTCGAGGACAAGCTCGGCGTCCTTCGCAACCTCGGCGGCCGCGCCGACACGGTGTTGATCGGCGGCAAGATGGCCGAGGAGCTGCGCGAGGAGAACCCGCTCGAGTGCGAGGTCGAGCTGCCGGTGGACGTGGTCGCCGGGGCCGAGTTCGCGGCCGATGCGGAGTCGCGGGTCTGCGGCTACGACGAGCTGCCCGACGGCTGGCTCGGGCTCGACATCGGGCCCGAGACGCGCAGCCGTTTCGCCGAGCGGCTGGCGGCGGCGCGCACGGTCTTCTGGAACGGGCCGATGGGCGTTTTCGAGTGGCCGCGCTTCGCGGAGGGAACGAAGGCCGTGGCCGAGGCCGTAGCGGCGAACGGCGCCGCGTTCTCGGTCGTCGGTGGCGCCGACTCGGTGCGGGCGCTCAACGAGCTCGGGCTCGCCGACCGTGTCTCGTGGGTCTCGACCGGCGGCGGCGCGAGCCTCGAGCTCCTCGAGGGGAAGGAGCTCCCCGGCGTGGCGGCTATCCCGAGCGCCTAGGGGTCGGATCGAGAAGAACCTGCTCGACGTCGGGAACAGCCTCTCGCAGCCGTCCGTCCAGCTCGTCGGCGAGCTCCTCGACGCGACGCGCCTCGAGACCGTCGGCGAGGTCGATCCGCGCGGCGACGAGGGGCGACCGCGCCCCGTGTACATCGTCAGCAACTCGACGACTTCCTCGACCTCGTCCGGCTCCTGCAACGCGCGCTCCAGCGCCTCACGCTGGTCGGGCCGGGCCGACTCGCCGAGCAGGAGGCCGCGGATGTCGCGGCCGAGCGCGTAGGCGACGTAGACGAGCAAGAGACCGATCACGATTGCCGCACCGGCATCCCACGCCTCGCTGCCAGTCAGCTCCTGGAGCAGAAGGCCCACGAACGCGACGACGACGCCGCTCACGGCGACGGCGTCCTCCGAGAACACCATCTTCGTCGTCGGCTCCTTGCTGATGCGGACGAACTCGACGAGGCCGTAACCGGTCGCGCGGGCGCCCCGTCGCGTCTGCCCGTACGCGCGGACGAACGAGATTCCCTCCGAGACGAACGCGATCCCGAGCACGAGGAAGGCGACCCACTGGTTGCTTCCCCCGCTCCCGAGGAGCTCGTGCCCGGTCAGCCGCAGCACGCCGTCGCCGATCGAGAAGACCGCGCCCGCGAGGAAGATGATCACCGCCACGAGAAAGGTCCAGAAGAACCGGTCCTTCCCGTAGCCGAACGGGTGCTCCTCGTCCGGCCGGCGGTCTCCGAGCCGGATCGACACGAGCATGAGCACCTGATCGACGGTGTCGGCGATCGAGTGGGCCGTCTCGGCGAGCATCGCGGAGGAGCCGGTCACCAGGCCGCCGACCCCCTTGGCCACGGCGATCACGGCGTTCGCCGCGAGCGCGATCAGGACGGTGCGTCTCTCGCCGTGCACGCCACGGCCATGCCCGTACGATGCGCTCGTCATGCTGATCGCAGGCAACTGGAAGATGTTCCACGGGCCCGATCCCACGGCGCTCGCCGGGCTCGACGCCGTCATCTGCCCGCCGTTCACCCGCCTCCGTGACTGCGTCGAGGCGGGCCTGACCACCTACGCACAGAACGTCCACTGGGAGCCGGAGGGCGCATACACCGGCGAGATCTCGGCGCCAATGCTGCTCGAGCTCGGCGTCGCGGGCTCGCTCGTCGGCCACTCCGAGCGGCGGCAGTGTTTCGGCGAGACCGACGAGACCGTCGCGAAGCGGACACGCGCCGCGCTCGACGCCGGCCTGCGCGTGATCGCGTGCATCGGCGAGACGCAGGAGGAGCGCGAGCGCGGCGAGACCGAGGACGTCCTCCGCCGCCAGCTCTCCGTCCTCGAGCCGCACCCGGAGCTCGTGCTCGCCTACGAGCCCGTGTGGGCGATCGGTACGGGGCTCACCGCCACGCCGGACGTCGCCCAGGATGCGCACGCCTTCATCAAGTCGCTCCTCGACGCGCCGGTCCTCTACGGCGGCTCGGTCAAGCCCGACAATGCCGCCGACCTGCTCGCGCAGCCGGACGTGGACGGCGCCCTCGTGGGCGGCGCGTCCCTCGACGTCGACTCCTTCACCGCGATATGCCGGGCCGCAACGGCTATCCGCTCGTAGCCCTCGTCATCCTCGACGGCTGGGGCATCGCGCCGCCGGGCCCCGGCAACGCCATCGAGCTCGCCGACACGCCCGTCTTCGACCGCCTGTGGCGTGAGTACCCGCACGCCCAGCTCGTGGCCTCCGGCGAGGCCGTCGGCCTGCCGGACGGACAGATGGGCAACTCCGAGGTCGGGCACCTGACCATCGGCTCCGGCCGCGTCCTCGACCAGGACCTGCAGCGTGTCAACCGTGCGATCGGCGACGGCTCGCTGTTCGAGAACGAGGCCCTCTGCGCCGCCTTCGAGCGGGGCGAGAGAGTCCATCTGCTCGGCCTCGTCTCGCACGGCGGCGTGCACTCGCACATCGACCACCTCCAGGCGCTCCTCACCTTCGCGCCGGAGAAGACGTGGATCCACGCGTTCACCGACGGCCGCGATGTGACCCCTACCTCGGCGGTGCACGACCTCCAGGAGCTACCGGTCGACCGGATCGCGACCGTGGCCGGCCGCTACTACGCGATGGACCGCGACAACCGCTGGGACAGGACCGACCGCGCGTTGCGTGCGATCGTGGACGGCGAAGGAACGCACGCGGACGATCCGATCGCGGCCGTGCAGGCGAGCTACGACCGTGGGATCACCGACGAATTCGTCGAGCCGGTCGTGATCGACGGCCGGCCGCGCCTCGACCCCGAGCGCGACACCGCGATCTTCTTCAACTTCCGTCCCGACCGGGCGCGGCAGCTGTCCGAGAAGCTGCGCGAGCGCGGCGTCGACCTCACGACGATGACGCGCTACCGCGACGACTTCGACTTCCCCGTCGCCTTCCCGGAGCACGTCGTCGAGGACACGCTCGCGGAGGTCCTGTCGGCGCGCGGCATCCGCCAGCTCCACGCCGCCGAGACCGAGAAGTACGCGCACGTCACGTACTTCCTCGACGGCGGGCGCGAGCAGCCGTTCGCCGGCGAGGACCGGATCCTCGTCGAGTCGCCGCGCGACGTCCCGAGCTACGACCACAAGCCGGAGATGTCGGCGCAGGAGGTGGCCGACCGCGTCGTCCGGGCCGTCGACGACGATGGCTACGGCTTCGTGGTGGTCAACTTCGCGAACCCCGACATGGTCGGCCACACCGGCGTGATCCCGGCGGTCGTCAAGGCCGTGGAGACCACCGACGCGTGCCTCGGGCGGGTCGTCGACGCCGTCCGGCGCGCCGGCGGTGTCGCCGTCGTGATCGCCGACCACGGGAACGCCGAGACGCTGCTCCAGCCCGACGGCGTCAGCCCGCACACGGCCCACACGACGAATCCCGTCCCGATCATCGTGACTGCATCGGGCAGGGTCTCGAACGGCGAGCTCTCGGATGTCGCACCGACACTGCTCGAGCTGGCCGGAATTGACCCACCCGGGTCAATGAACGGCAAAAAACTCGTACAAATCCCGTGAATTTTCGGTCTATACTGCGGCACCTTGTCGCTGCCCCAGCCTGATCACGGCGTCCTGCGGAAGGCGCAGCGAGGCGACGAACGCGCCTTCTCGATCATCGTCCGCACCTATCAGATCCCGGTCTACAACTACGTTCTGCGCATGGTCGGCGACCGCACGCTCGCCGAGGACCTCAC
>DASSZE010000054.1:0-3296 GCA_035713675.1 Gaiellaceae bacterium
TTGATCGCGTCGACGATCTGCGACACCGGCTCGTCCAGCGCGCGGCGGATCTCCTCCGACGTGATGATCACGGTCTTCGGCAGGCCGGTGAGCATGTCGCGGCCGCGCACCTCGGCCTGCAGCTCTTCCTTGAGATCCCACGCAGAGCCAATCTCGAGCTTGATCTCCTCCGCCGTCTGCTGACCGATCAGGAGCTTGTAGTCGCGCTTGATGTGGTTGATGATCGCCTCGTCCATCTCGTCGCCGCCCACGCGCAGCGACTGCGAGACGACGATCCCGCCGAGCGAGATGACGGCGACCTCGGTCGTGCCGCCGCCGATGTCCACGATCATGTTTCCGGTCGGCTCGGCAACCGGCAGCCCGGCTCCGATCGCGGCGGCCATCGGCTCCTCGATCAGATAGGCCTGGCGTGCGCCCGCGCTCAGCGTCGCCTCCTCGACGGCGCGCTTCTCCACGCCGGTCACGCCCGAGGGGACGCAGACGACGACGCGGGGGTGCGCGAACCGGTGCTGGTGCACCTTCTGGATGAAGTGGCGCAGCATCTGCTCGGTGACGTCGAAGTCGGCGATCACGCCGTCCTTGAGCGGCCGGATCGCCTGGATCGTTCCGGGCGTACGGCCGAGCATCCGCTTCGCCTCGACGCCGACCGCGTGCACCTCGCCCGAGCGCTGGTCGATCGCGACGACCGACGGCTCCGAGAGGACGATGCCGCGACCGCGCACGTAGACGAGCGTGTTCGCCGTGCCCAGGTCCACCGCCATGTCGCGGCCGCCGAAGCCGGTCAAACCAGAGAAGAGGCCCATCGCCGCGCCACTCTAACCGCAAAACGGCACAAACCCTCGACCCTGCCGTGACGGGTTCGCCCCTACCGTCCACGGCGTGAACGTCGTGACGTTGATCGGCAACCTCGCGACCGACGTCGAGCTGCGCGAGGTTGGTCTGAAGAACGAGGTCGGGCCCGGGAAGAAGGTGGCGAGCTTCGTGCTTGCGGTCGACCGTGCAAGCCGGGACGGCGGCGCGGACTTCGTGAGCGTGTCGGCCTGGGACCGGCAGGCGGAGCTGTGCGCCGAGTATCTCGGCAAGGGACGGCGAGTCGCCGTCGACGGGCGGCTCAAGTCCCGCTCGTGGGAGGAGGACGGCAAGAAGCGAAGCGCGATCGAGGTGGTGGCGCGGCGAATCGAGTTTCTCGGCGGCGGCCCACGACACGACGCAGAGGACGCAGCGGGAGCCGTGATCCCGTTCGAGGCTTCCGCAGCGGCCGGCTAGGCGTCCTCGATCGAGGCGATGAAGTCCTCGATCGCGGAGAGACAAGCATCGGGCCGCTCGCCGATCAGGAGGTGACCGCAGCCGGCGATCGTCCGCAGCGGCACGCGCAGGCGGCGTGCGTACTCCATCCCGTCCTCGAGGCGGACCCAGTGGTCGCTCGCGCCCCAGAGGCAGAGGCAGGGGCAGGCGACGCGATCGAGCTCGGTGCGCGGGTCGGTGGCGAGGAGTGCGCGACCGGCCTGGCGCGTGTCCACATGGCGGGCGGGCCCGACGAGGAACGCCTCGGCGAGCTCGGGCTCGAGCCCGTCCGCATCGGATACGCCCCACCAGCCGAACGCGGCCCGCCGCCCGAGCCGCGAGCTCGCCAAGCTGCGCCGGTGGGGCGCGATCAGCTTCCCGGGACGCGCCGCGCCGAGGATCGCGAGCGTCACCTTCGCTGCCCGCGAGGTCGTGCCGATCCCGGCCGACGCGGCGAGGACGAGCCCGCGCGCGGCGTCCGGCCGCAGCGCGGCGGCGCGGAGCGCCACGAGGCCGCCGAGGGAGTGACCGATCCAGACGGCGCCGCGGATCGCCTCCGCGTCCAGCTCTGCCAAAACCGACTCCGCGAGGGCGTCGACGTTCCGGGCGTCGGGCAGCAGTCCCGAGCGTCCATGGCCCGGCAGGTCGGGGACGAGGACACGGTGGCCGGCGGCGAGCGGCGGTGCGAGCGCGCGCCAGTTCTCGATCGTCCCGCCGAGCCCGTGCACGAGCACGAGTGGCGTTCCGTCGCCGCCGACGGCGTAGCGGAGCCGCGCGCCGCGCCACTCGACCTCCCGCTCCTCGAATCCCTCCAGCCGGGGTTTGCCGTCCGTCACCACTGAGGCATATTCTTCGGGTAATGGATGCTTCCGTAGGGCGGGCAGAGTGATGTCCGCGACCACTACAAGCGAGGGTGCGACCTAACCCGCCAGCGCGATGCGCGCGGCGGGTTTTTTCGTTCCAGGGAGGAGCCCAACCGATGGCGAACCACCTCACGCCCGAAGAGCTCTCGAAGGAGGTCGGTCTCGACCGGCAGGAGGTGATCCGGGTGTGTGTCGAAGAGGGCGTGCCGATCTACCACGGCAAGATCGACAAGTACCTCTTCGCGGCGCAGCTGAAGGCGATCGGGCCGACGCAGGCCCAGGCCTAGCCGAGCTTCGGCGTCAGGCGGACTTCTTCGCCGGCGCCTTGCGTGACCGGGAGCCGGCCTTCGAGCCGGCTTTCCCGTTCTCGGAGCTCTTCTCGCCCTTCGCGGCCCGCCGTCCCTGGGCGTCGGCGACGCTCTGGCGCAGCGCCTCCATGAGATCGATCACCGGCGTCTCGGTGACCGGCTCCGGCGCGACGATGTCCTGGCCCGCGAGCTTCGCCTCGAGCATTTTCGCGAGATCGCGGCGGTAGTCGTTCTGGAACTCCTCGGGCGTCCACTCGCCGGCGAGGCTCGAGATCACCTGCTCGGCGAGCTTGAGCTCGGCCTCCTGCACGTCTGTTGCGGCGACGGCATCCTCGATCTCGTCCTTCGCGCGTACGTCCTCCGCGAAGAAGAGCGTCTCGAGCAGCAGCGCACCCGCGCGCGAGCGGATGAGGCAGAGGTTCTCCTTGCCCCAGAGGACGAACTTGCCGACAGCGGCCATCCCCGATTCCTCCATCGCCCGCAGGAGGAGGACGTACGGCCGCCGCTGCGCGTCGGCGCCGGCGGGCGCGAGATAGTACGTGCGGTCGAAGTAGACGGGATCGACGTCCTCGAGGCGGACGAAGCGGAGGATCTCGATCGACTGCGAACGCTGGAGCGCGACGGCCTCGAGATCGGACTCCTCGACGAGGACGTACTGGCCCTTCGAGAACTCCCAGCCCTTGACGAGCTCGTCCGGCTCGACGTCGCGCTCGTGCACGGGGCACCAGCGCTTCTGCTTGATCGGCGTCCCGCATTCGCGATGGAGCGTGCGGAACGACACGTCCTGCCGCTGGGTCGCGAGAGCGAGCCCCACGGGGATGTTGACGAGCCCGAAGCTGAT
>DASSZE010000055.1:0-31670 GCA_035713675.1 Gaiellaceae bacterium
GACCGGCTGAAGCCGGGCACGGAGGTGCGCCTGCGCGGCAAGCTCGGCCGCTTCGGCTTCGAGCCCCGCTCCTACGACATCGGCGAAACACGCGCGACGGCCGACTTCGCGCCGGTCTATCCGGCCGCGGAGGAGATCCCGGCCGCCACCGTGCGGCGCGTCGTCGACGCCGCGCTCCCGCTCGCGGTGTACGTCCCGGATCCGCTGCCCGCCGAGCTGCGCGAGCGTGAAGGGCTCGCCCTGAAGCGCGACGCGCTCGCCGCGGTGCACCGGCCGCGCGACCTCGACGAGGCCGAGACGGCGCGGCAACGGCTCGCGTTCGAGGAGCTGCTCGTCCTCCAGATCGGCATCGCCCGCCGCGTCGCGGTGCGGGAGCGGACGCTCGCGCCGGGCCTCGGCGTGCCGGGCGAGCTCAGCCGCCGCTACCGCCAGGCGCTGCCGTTCGCGCTCACGCCGTACCAGGAGCAGGCGATCCGCGAGATCGACGCCGACCTCGCGCGCACCGCTCCGATGCAGCGGCTCCTCCAGGGCGACGTCGGCTCCGGCAAGACCGTGGTCGCGCTCTACGCGCTCCTCCGTGCGGTCGAGAGCGGGCGCCAGGGCGCACTGATGGCCCCGACGGAAACCCTCGCCGAGCAGCACTTCCTCACGATCGCCGACCTCTGCTTCGAGCTCGGCGTCCGCTGCGCGCTGCTCACGAGCTCCTCCCCGAAGCGCGAGCGCGAGGCCGCGCTCGGGGCGGACGTCGTCGTCGGGACGCATGCGCTGATCCAGGAGGGCTTCGAGCTGCGCGACCTCGCCGTCGCGGTCGTCGACGAGCAGCACCGCTTCGGCGTCGAGCAGCGCTCCGCGCTCGCGGGCGGCCGCGCGCCGCATGTCCTCCACATGACCGCAACGCCGATACCGCGCACGCTCGCGCTCACCGTCTACGGCGACCTCGCGGTCTCGGAGATCGCGAAGCCTCCGGCGTCGCGCAAGCCGGTGATCACGAGCTGGATCACCGAGGACCGCGCGTCCGAGGCGTATTCACGCCTCACGCGGCTGTTGCGTGAGCGCCGGCAGGCGTACGTCGTGTGTCCGCTCATCGAAGCGTCGGAGACGTCGCTCGCCCGCGCCGCGGAGGAGGAGGCCGAGCGCCTGCGCCGCGTCGAGCTGCGCGCCTTCCGGGTCGGCTGCCTGCACGGCCGCCTCAAGGCTGCCGAGCGGCGCGACCTGATGGCGCGCTTCAAGGCGCGTGAGCTCGACGTGCTCGTCGCGACGACGGTGATCGAGGTCGGCGTCGACGTGCCGAACGCGACCGTGATGATCGTCCAGGAGGCCGACCGCTTCGGGCTCGCCCAGCTCCACCAGCTGCGCGGCCGGGTCGGCCGCGGTGCCGAGCAGTCGTACTGCCTTCTCGTCTCGCGTGCGAAGGAGGAGCTGACCGAGTCGGCGCACGCGCGACTGCAGGCGCTCTGCGATACGAGCGACGGCTTCGAGCTCGCAGAGGTCGACCTCG
This sequence comes from Gaiellaceae bacterium, assembly GCA_035713675.1. Taxonomy (GTDB): domain Bacteria; phylum Actinomycetota; class Thermoleophilia; order Gaiellales; family Gaiellaceae; genus Palsa-739. The sequence goes on from DASSZE010000055.1 coordinate 1,499, forward strand.
AGCTGCGCGGCGGCGGCGCGCTGCTCGGGACACGGCAGTCGGGCCTCTCCGACCTCCACTTCGCGCACCTGCGGCGCGACCGCGACCTGCTCGAGCGGGCGCGGGCCGTGGCTCCCGAGGTCGGTGAGGGGCCGCTGCAAGACGTCGCGGCGGCCCTGTTCGCGGACGTCGAGCCGGAGGCGCTCGCATGAGGCGCCTGCTCGCAACCCTCCTGCGGAGCCGGTCGAGACGCCGCCCGGCCCCGATCGACTCCGAGCGGCTCCTGCGGATCTACCGCGAGACGCACCGCCAGGTCGAGGATCTCCGCCGCGCCGCGTGATGCGACGATCCTCCCGTGAGGGTCATCGCCGGCAGCCGCAAGGGGCACAAGCTGAGCGCGCCGCGCGGGCTCGACACGAGGCCGACCTCGGACCGCGTGCGCGAGAACGTCTTCAACCTCGTCGGCCCGCTCGAGGGAGCGCGCGTGCTCGACCTCTTCGCCGGCTCCGGCGCGCTCGGGATCGAGGCGCTCTCGCGCGGCGCCGCGAGCGCCGTCTTCGTCGAGCACGACGCCGACGCCGCCCGCACGATCGAGCGCAACCTCGACCGGCTGCGGCTCACCGGGGCCCGCGTCGTCCGCGGCGACGCCGTCCGCACGATCGCCGAGGAGGCGACCGCGGGAGCGAAGTACGATCTCGTGCTGGTCGACCCTCCCTACGGAATGCTCACCGAGATCCAGCCACGCCTCGCGCGCCACCTGCCGTCGCTGCTCGCACCCGACGGGCTCCTCGTCGTCGAGACCGACGCGCGCGTCGAGCCCGAGCTCCCGCTGCCGGTGCGGACGAGCCGCAAGTACGGCCAGACGCGCGTGACCCTGTTCGAGGCTCCGGCCGCATGATCACCGCGATCGCGCCGGGCTCGTACGACCCGGTCACGAACGGACACGTCGACGTGATCGCGCGCGCGGCCGGGATCTTCGACCGCGTCGTCGTAGGCGTCGTGGGGACGCCGCACCACAAGGAGCCGATGTTCTCGGTCGAGGAGCGGATCGAGTTCCTCCGCGACGCCCTCGCCGCGCACCGGAACGTCGAGATCGACGTCTTCCGCGAGCTGGTGGTCGACTTCGCGCGCAAGTGGGACGCGAAGGCGATCGTCAAGGGCCTCCGCGTCATCTCGGACTTCGAGTGGGAGTTCCAGATGAATCAGCTCAACCGGACGCTCGCGCCGGAGGTCGAAACGGTCTACGTGATGGCGAGCCCGCAGGTGAGTTTCGTCTCGTCGAGCGGCGTGAAAGAGATCGCGGCGTTCGGCGGGGACGTGTCCGCGCTCGTCCCGGAGCCGGTCGCGCGCCGGCTGGCCGAGCTCTTCCCGAACGGGCGTCCGGGGACGCCGGAGCGCCCGGACGAGTGAACGAGCTCGACGTCACGCTGCGCGACGGCCGGACGCTCCACGTCTATGACCACGGCTACCCGGACGGGCACGTCGTCGTACAGCATCACGGCACGCCGGGCAGCGGCCTGGCCTACCCGCCGGACGTCGCGAAGGCCGCCGAGCGCGGGCTGCGCGCGCTCACCTACGACCGCGCCGGCTACGGCGGCTCCACGCCGAACCCGGGTCGCGCGGTGGCGGATGTCGTCCCCGACATCGAGGACGTGCTCGACGTGCTCGGCGTCGAGCGGTACGTCTCGGTCGGCGGCTCGGGAGGCTGCCCGCACTCGTTCGCGTGCGGCGCGCTCTCGGAGCGCTGCCTCGCCGCCGCCGCGATCGCCGCGCCGACGCCCTATCCCGCCGACGGGCTCGACTGGCTGGCCGGCATGGGCGACGCGAACGTCGAGGAGTTCGAGGCGGCGCTCGAGGGCCCGGCTGCGCTCGACCCGATCCTCGAGCGCGAGGCCGAGGAGCTGCTCGCGGCGACTCCGGACCACATCAAGGAGGTCTGGGAGTCGGTGCTGCCGCCGGTCGACGCGGCCGTCCTGACCGGCGAGCGTGCGGAGCACGCCAAGCTGGGCTTCGCGCGGGCGCTCGCTCGGGGGATCGCCGGCTGGCGCGACGACGACCTCGCGTTCACGAAGCCGTGGGGCTTCGAGCTCTCCGCGATCCGGGTCCCGACGCTCCTCTGGCAAGGCGCCCAGGACCTCATGGTTCCCGTCGCCCATGCCCACTGGCTGGCCGAGCGCGTCCCGGGCGTCGAGACCCACATCAGCGAGGAGGACGGTCATCTCTCCATCGCCGTCGGGCGCCTGGGCGAGATCTACGACTGGCTCGCGGCCCGGTTCTAGCGAGCTTGCCGAGCTGCCTCTTGAAGCCATGGCCCGGTGCCAGGCACGCGGACGTGGCCGGAAGTGACAGTCGAAGCTGCGAAAGATCCGCGTTTGCGGCGGAATCCATTGCGGACGCGTCACCAGCCGACATGTCCCGGTGCCTGGCACCGGGACGTGGCCGCGGCGGACACGGCCTCGGGCTTTCGTGGCTCGCTCCCCGACCGCGTCGGCCGCTCAGGGGGCTACACTCCGGAACCAATGGACGTCCTGGTTCTAATCGACAAGCTCGACGACCTCGTCCACAACGCGAAGGCTGTGCCGCTCACCGACCAGGTGCGCATCGACCGCGAGGAGATCTACGACATCCTCGACCAGATGCGCGCGACGATCCCCGAGGAGATCAAGCAGGCTCGCTGGATCGTCAAGGAGCGGCAGGAGATGCTCGCCGAGGCCAAGCGCGAGGTCGACCGGCTGCTGGCGGAGGCGCGGGAACAGGCCGTGCGCGAGGCCTCCCAGACCGAGATCGTGAAGATCGCCGAGCGGCAGGCCGACGACATCGTGGACGACGCCAGGCGCAGCGCGCGCGAGATGAAGCTCGAGATGGAGGACTGGGCCGACAACCAGCTCCAGTCCCTCGAGGTCAACATGGAGCGTTTCCTCACCGCCGTCCGCCGAGGACGCGAGCGGCTGCACGAGCGGTCGCAGGAGACGGTCATCGCGGGCCTGAGCGCCAACGGCGACGTCGCCGACGACGACGTTTTCTAGCTAGCCGCTAGTCCGCCGACCCGGCCGCGAGCTCCTGGGCGAGCTCGACGAACGCCTGCGCCGCCTGCGAACGGTAGCGGTCGCGATGCCAGGCGAGCACCAGCGTCCGCGGCGGGATCCGGGAGCCGAACGGCAGCATCTGCACATCGCGGTCGCGCGGGTCGACGACGAGGCGCGGCTCGATCGCGGCGCCGAGATCCTCGGCGACGAACGCCGCGAGCGTGCCGTTGTCGTCCGTGCGGAAGACGACGTTCACCTCGGGCACCCGCCCCGCGAGGAACCGCTCGGGCTCGTCGGTGCTGCGGCGTCCGATCAGCGGCAGCTTCGCGACCTCGCGCAGCGACGGCGCGGCGTCGAGCGACGCCAGCTCGGAGCGCGCCGACACGAGCAGGACGTACGGATCCTGCAGCAGCTCCGCCCATTCGAACGGCCCCTCCCCCAGCGGGAGGTCGGCAAAGGTGAGGTCGAGCTCGCCGTGCTCGAGCAGCCGCAGCAGGTCGGCCGCGGCGCTCTCCTCGCGGACACGCACGCCCACGAGCGGCCACTGCTCGCGGAAGCGGCGCACGAGCGTGGGGAGGAGACGGGCGCCGACGCTCTGGTAGATCCCGACCCGCAGCATCCCCGCGGCGCCCTCGCCGAGCGCGGCCATGTCCGCGCGGGCCGCGTCGAGCTGGGCCACGATCGCGTCCGCGTGGCCGAGGAGAAGCAGTCCGGCCTCGGTGGGTTCGACCCGCCGCGGGCCGCCGGGTCGGTGGAAGAGCTTCTGCCCGACCATCCGCTCGAGCTGCGCGATCTGCTGGCTGACGGCCGACTGCGTGTAGCCGAGCTCGCGCGCCGCGCGCCCGAACGAGCCGGTGCGCGCGACCGCCTCGAGCGCCGCGAGATGGCGCAGGTCGATCCCCAGCCACTCATTAGCTGCCATGATCGATATGAACGATAACTCAACTTGTCCTGATCGAAAACGCTCGGCACCATGGACTCGTGAGAACGAAGATCGCGATAGCGCTCCTGATCGTCTACGTCGTCTGGGGATCGACGTACCTGGCGATCGCGGTCGCCGACCGGACGCTGCCGCCGCTGCTGATGCTCGCGGTCCGCTTCGCGCTCGCAGGCGGGCTGCTCTACGCCTGGTCGGCCCGGCGCGGGGAGGTCGCCACGGCGCGGCTCGGCCGGCGCGAGTGGACGGCCGCCGCGATCGTCGGCGGGCTGCTCCTGTTCGTGGACACCGGCGGCGTCGCCTGGGCCGAGCAGCGGGTCGCATCGGGAATGACGGCCCTGCTCGTCGCCACGGTTCCGCTCTTCACTGCGCTGCTCGATCGCACGTTCTTCGGCGTCCGCCTGTCGCTGGGCGCGCTGGCGGGAATCGCCATGGGCCTGCTCGGCGTCGCACTGCTCGTCGGGCAGAGCGCGCACCTCGACCCGGTCGGGGCCGCAGTCGTCCTCGTCGCCGCGCTCGCGTGGGCGGGCGGTTCCGCATACGCGCGCGTCGCGCCGCTGCCGCAGGCGCCGTTCCTCTCGGCCGCGATGCAGATGCTGTGCGCGGCGGCCCTGCTCGCCGTCGCGGGCACCGCGATGGGAGAGGTAGGGCGCGTCCACCCGGCCGCGATCTCCCTCGGCTCCGTCGCCGCCTTCGGGTTCCTCGTCGTCTTCGGCTCGATCGTCGCGTTCACCGCGTACGGCTGGCTCCTGCGGAGCGGCGCGCCGAGCGTGCTCGTCTCGACCTACGCCTACGTCAACCCGGCGGTCGCCGTCCTGCTCGGCTGGCTCCTCGCGGGCGAGGCCGTCGGAGGCCGTGAGCTCGCGGCCGGCGCGGTCGTCGTCGCCTCGGTCGGGATGCTCGTCCTCGCGCGCAACCCGCACGGGCACGAGGAGGCCGAGCTCCTGCCCGAGACGGTCGGCCCGTACCTGCGGCGGAAGGAAGCCCAGGACACGGTGCCGCTGCGGGTGCCGCGTCTCGCGGATCTCCGCCGGGCCGCTCCGTAGCTGAGGCATCATTCGGGACGTGCGGTGGCGCGGACTGGTCGTGACAGCGATTGCGCTCGTCGTCGTCGCAGCAGGCTGCGGCGGCTCGTCGAGCACGTCCACGACCACGCAGAGCGCCGGCCCGGCCGAGGCGCGCTTTCCCGGCTTCCGGCTGGCCTTCAGCTATCCCGCCGACTGGAAGTACAAGGCCTGGTGCTGGATCGGCAGCACGGAGTTCCCGCTGGCACTGGTGACGACCGAACGCCGGCCGCGCTGCTCGCAGGGGAACTTCTACGGCTTCAAGACCCCGCTTCCACCGCCGCTCCGGCTCGGCCCGAACGATGTCGCCGCCTGGTGGACGGCGTTCTCGAAGCCCGGCCTGGACGGAGCTCCGAACGCGCACGTGGCCGGCAAGCCCGCACGCATCGTCGTGCAGCAGCAGCCGACCAAGCGGACGGCGAAGTCCACCGTCAACTGCGGCAACTCGGGGCCGACGCAGCGCCGGCTGACCGCTCGGATCAAGGGGCCCGGCTCAGGAGTGGGGCGCGTCGAGGTCGGCGCGGTGATCTGTGGGCCGAACTTCGCCGCCGGCGAGGCCGCCGTCCGGAAGATGGTGAACAGCCTTCGCTTCACACGCTGAGACCGCCGCTACGGTGCCGGTGTGACCGCGTTCGACCTTCGCACGCTCCGTCTTCGCAGCGGCGACCAGGCCCGCGAGCAGGTCGAGATCGACCTCGAGCCGCTCGTGCTCGGCGGGCAGACCTACGCGCCGACGCCCGATCCCCTTCCCGCGCAGCTCACCGTGACGCGTGCCTCGAGCGGCACCGTGCTCGAGCTCTCGTTCCAGGTGACGCTCGAGGGCCCGTGTTTCCGCTGCCTGCAGGACGCCGAGCTGCCGCTCGCACTCGACCTGCGCGAGTACCAGGCGGCGAAGCCGGAGGGCGACGAGGAGCAGACGGAGTACCTCGACGACGACCGGCTCGACCTCTCGGCCTGGACGCACGAAGCGATCGCGCTCGCGCTCCCCGACAAGATCCTCTGCCGTGACGACTGCGCGGGCCTCTGCCCGGTCTGCGGCAAGGACCTCAACGTGGAGCCGCACGAACACGTGGAAGAGTCGGCGGACCCGCGCTGGGCCGCGCTCGAGTCGCTGCGCGAGCCCGAGTAGCGCCTAGCGGTCGATCGCCGACATGTCCGGGTAGCGCTCGCCGGCGGCCGCTCCCTGCGGGAACGCCTGCTCGATCCGCTCGTGCTCCTCGTCGGTCAGCTCGATGTCGGCGGCCTCGGCGTTCTCCTCGAGGTGGCGCCTGCGCTTCGTCCCCGGGATCGGGACGACGTCCTCGCCGCGCGAGAGCAGCCAGGCGAGGGCGATCTGTCCCGGCGTCCGTCCCTTCTCGTCGGCGATCTCCTCCACCCGGGCGACGAGATCGAGGTTCCGCCGGAAGTTCTCGCCCTGGAAGCGTGGGTTGTTGCGGCGGAAGTCGTCCTGCTCGAGATCGTCGGGCGACTGGATCTGTCCCGTGAGGAAGCCGCGGCCGAGCGGGCTGTACGCGACGAAGCCGATGCCGAGCTCGCGGCACGTGGGCAGCGGGCCGTCCTCGGGGTCGCGCGTCCAGAGCGAGTACTCCGACTGGAGCGCCGCGATCGGGTGGACGGCGTGCGCACGGCGGATCGTCTCCGGCGACGCCTCCGAAAGGCCCAGGTGGCGAACCTTGCCGGCCTCCACGAGCTCGGCCATCGCGCCGACCGTCTCCTCGATCGGCACCCGCCGGTCGACGCGGTGCTGGTAGTAGAGGTCGACGTGGTCGAGGCCGAGCCGCCGCAGCGAGGCGTCGCAAGCCTGCCGCACGTATCCGGCGTCGCCGCGCACCTCGCGCGAGCCGTCGTCGTTCCGGACGTTGCCGAACTTCGTCGCGAGCACGACCTCGTCGCGGCGGTCGCGGATCGCCTTGCCGACGAGCTGCTCGTTCGCGCCGCGGCCGTACATGTCGGCGGTGTCGAGGAAGTCGATCCCGAGCTCCACGGCGCGGTGAATCGTCGCGATCGCCTCGCCCTCGTCGGTCGTCCCGTAGAACTCCGACATGCCCATGCAGCCGAGGCCGAGAGCGGAGACCTCGAGCCCCTGCGTTCCGAGTCTGCGTCTGTCCATGAGACCGACGCTACCCGCGCCGTGCGGCGCTAAGCGCGCGGAAGGAGGTACGGCGTCGTCGTCGTGATCGGGACGAAGCCCAGCCGCTCGAGGATCGGACGGCTCGTCGGCAGCGCGTCGGAGTAGAGCCAGCGGTAGCCGCGTTCGCGCGCGAGCTCCGCCCGCTTCGCGACGGTCGCGCGATAGAGCCCGCGGCCGCGGAACTCGGGCAGCGTCACGCCGCCGAACAGCCCCGCGAATTCGACGTCGTCCTCGAAGTCCACCCGTCCGCCCGACACCGGCCTCCCGTCCACGAGCGCGACGACGGCGACCGCCTTCTCCGGCAGGTCGAACCGGTCGCCGAAGACCTCTGCGGCGAGGTCGACGAACTCGTCGGTCACGATCCGCAGCTCGACACCCTCGGGGGGAGGCGGGATCGACGCGGCCTCGGCGACGACGACCGTCTCCTCGTCGTCCGGCTCGAGCCCGGCCGCGACGAGGCGCTCGCGCAGCTCCGGCCCGTCGTGCGAGTAGTACTTCCATTCGACGTGGCCGGGCAGCTCGCGCATCCGTGCGACGAGCGGCTCGACCTCGCCGTCGTCGGGCCGCCAGAGCACGGCGCTCCAGCCCCGGCCGACGAAGAGGCAATCCGGTGCGGCCTGGCGCCGCATCTGCTCGTCGAAGTGCGCCAGGATCTCGGTCGAATCCATGGGCGCAGGCTATAGTGGCCCGCTGCGATGGCCGTCCCGAAGCGGAAAACCTCCAAGTCCCGCCGCGACAAGCGGCGTGCGACGCACGCGATCAGCGCGCCGAAGGTCAACGTCTGCCCGACGTGCGGCCAGCCGAAGCGCCCGCACCGTGTCTGCCCGACCTGCGGTACCTACAAGGGCCGCGAGGTCGAGCCGCTCCGCGTCAACGCCCCGTAGGCGATGGCTGCGAGCGCCGCCGGCAAAGCCGGCGCCGCGCGGCCGAGAGACCGCGGCGCCAACGGCGCTGCTGGGCCTCGTATCGCTGTCGATGCGATGGGGGGAGACCGTGGTCCGACTGTCGCAATAGAGGGCGCGCTCGCCGCGCGGGCCGACGGCATCGAGACCGTGGTCTTCGGCGCGGCCGACCTCGACACGCGCGGGCTCGCGCATGTCGTGACGACGCAGGTCGTCGGCATGGACGAGAAGCCCGCCGACGCGTTCCGCACGAAGGAGGACAGCTCGCTCGTGCATGCGGTGAAGGCCGTCGCCGACGGCGAGGCCGACGCGGTCGTGTCGGCCGGCAACACGGGCGCGATGCTCGCCACGGGGCTCGTCGTGCTCCGGCGCGTCCCCGGAGTGCGTCGGCCGGCGATCGCGGTGCCCATCCCGGCGCGGCAGGGACCGTCGATCCTGATCGACGCCGGAGCGAACGCCGACTGCCGCGCCGAGCACCTGCTCCAGTTCGCCACCATGGGGGCCGTCTTCGCCGAGGAGATCCTCGGTATCGCACGGCCCAGCGTGCGCCTCCTCTCGATCGGCGAGGAGCCCGAGAAAGGGAACCGGCTCACGCTCGAGGCGCACGCGCTGCTCTCCGCATCCGACCTCGACTTCCACGGCAACGCGGAGGGTCGGGACATCCTCGAAGGCGCCGCCGACGTCCTCGTCAGCGACGGCTTCACCGGCAACGTCGCGCTCAAGGCGGTGGAGGGGACGATCCGCACCCTGCTCGACTCGCTGCGCGAGGAGATCACCGCCACGAACGCCGGCAGCCTCGGCGGGTTGCTCATCCGGCCGGCCGCGCGGCGCCTGCGCGCGCGCCTCGACCCCGACACGTACGGAGGCGCCTACCTGCTCGGCCTGCGAGGGCTCGTCGTGATCGCGCACGGCAACTCGTCCGCGGGCGCGATCGCGAATGCGATCCGCCTTGCCGCCCGCGGCGTCGACCACGACGTCGTCGGCCGCCTCGCTGCCCGCCTACAGCAGGGAGTCGAGGCTGTATGATCGGCGCGCTTTCCGGCTCCCCACAACACAAGAGGTGACATGGCAGCGTCGCGCGAGGAAGTCTACGAGCGGGTCAAGGAGGTCCTCACCGAGCAGCTCGGCATCGACGAGGCGGACATCACGGAGGAGGCATCCTTCCAGGAGGACCTCGACGCCGACTCGCTCGACCTCGTCGAGCTGATCATGGAGCTGGAGGACCAGTTCGGGATCAAGATCTCGGACGAGGACGCCCAGAAGATCCAGACCGTCGGCCAGGCCGTCGACTACGTCACGTCTCACCAGTAGCCGCGGACCAGGACCTCGCGCAGCTCATCGACGGGCTCCCGCCCGAGCTGGCGGAGCCGGTCTTCACGCACACCTCCTGGGCGAGCGACCGTGGCGCGTCGTACGAGCGGCTCGAGTTCCTCGGGGACAGCGTCCTCGAGCTCGCGGTCGCGCACGCGCTCTACACCGACCATCCCGACTTCTCCGAGGGAAAGCTCGCCAAGGTGCGCTCGCACGTCGTCTCGCGGGCGACGTGCGCCGAGGTCGCGCTGAAGCTCGGCCTGGGGCAGCGGCTCGTCGAGCACGGGGGCGCGACGCAGACCGCGGACGAGCTCGGACGGCTCTCGCGGAACCGGAACGTGCTCGCCGCGGTCATCGAGGCGGCGCTGGGCGCGCTGTTCCTCCAGCATGGCTTCGCGGCGATCGAGGAGGCGGTCGTCGGGGCCTTCTCGGCCCAGATCGAGCACGCGCTCACGACGCGGGTCGATCACAAGACCGACCTGCAGGAGGTGCTCGCACGCACCGGCCGGCACGTGACGTACACCGAGATCGCGGTCGAGGGACCTCCGCACGAGCGCAGCTTCACGTGCGCCGCGCTCATCGACGGCGAGGAGCTGGGGCGCGGCGAGGGGCGGACGAAGAAGGCTGCCGAGCAGGAGGCGGCCCGCGGGGCGCTCGCCAAGCTGGACGCGGGCGAGTTTTCCTAGTTTCTGGCATATTTCCCCGCCTCATGGCCCAGCGCCGTCCCACCAACTCGGAGCTGCGCTTGAAGCGGCTCACGGAGGAGGAGCCTGCCTCCGAGCCGCGCGGCATCCTCGAGCTCTTCCGCGACGAGGAGCCGGCGGACGAGGACGCACCGCTTGCGCGCGACGACTCGTCCCACAAGCGGCAGTAGCGTCCTGTCGCGTCTTTAGGGTGCCGGGCGGTGCATCTGCGCGCCGTCAAGCTGCGTGGCTTCAAGTCCTTCCCCGACCCGGTCGAGGTCCGTCTCGAGCCGGGCGTCGGCGTGATCGTCGGCCCGAACGGCTCCGGCAAGTCCAACGTCTCCGACGCGATCCGCTGGGCGGCCGGCTCGCTCAGCCCGACCGAGCTGCGGGCCGAGAAGCCGGACGACGTCCTCTTCGCCGGCGGCGGCACGCGCGGGAAGGCGGACTTCTGCGAGGTCGAGCTGCTCTTCGACAACGCCGACGGCGCGCTGCCGGTCGACTACGCGGAGCTCTCGGTCGCGCGCCGGCTGCATCGCGGCGGCGAGGGCCAGTACCTCGTCAACCGGGCCGCGGTGCGACGGCTCGACCTCGTCGAGCTGCTCGCCGACCTCGGGCTCGGCCAGGGGATGCACTCGATCATCAGCCAGGGCAAGGTCGAGGCGATCCTCGCCTCGCGGCCGGCCGAGCGGAGAGCGCTGATCGAGGAGGCCGCCGGCCTCGGGCGGTTCAAGGCGCGCCGCCATCGCGCGGAGCTCAAGCTCGCGCGGGTCGCGGTCGAGGTCGAGCGCGCCCGCGACGTCGAGGCCGAGGTGAAGAAGCGGCTGCGGCCGCTCGCGCTCCAGGCGACCGCCGCCGAGCGGGCGCAGAAGCTCGGCGTCGAGATCGGCCGCCTGCGGGCACGGATCGCGGAGCTCGACCTGGCGGGGCTCGAGGAACGGCTGCAGGACATCGGGCAGCGGCGCGGCAGGGCGGTGTCGCGGCGCGCCGGCGTCGAGCAGCGGCTGGAGCTGCTGCTCGCAGAGCGTGGGCAGGCGGAGGAGGAGCTCGCCGACGCGGCGGGCGCGCGCGAGCAGGCGCTGCAGGCGCTGTACCGCCTGCGCAGCGCGACGGAGCGTCTCGGCCTGCGGCGTGAGTCGGCCGAGGCTCGGGTCGTGCGGCTCCGGGACGAGCTGGCCCGCCCGCGGCGGGTGCTCGATGAGCGTGTTCGCGCCGAGCGAGCCGGGCTCGCGGCCGAGCTGCGGCTGCTGGAAGAACGGCTGCGGACGCTCGACCGGACGCTCGCCGAGCAGGAGGGCCTGCCGCCGGCGGCGCGTGCGCTGGCGGAGGACGGCGAGCGGATCGCGTTCGCGCTGCTCGAGGTCGAGCCCGGCGGGGAGCGGGCCGCGGCGGCTGCTCTCGGTCGCGCGGCCTCCGCGGTGGTCAAGGACGATCCCGCCGGCGCGCTGGCGCTGCTCGAGCGAGCCCGGGAAGCCGGGCTCGGGAGCCTCGTCGTGCTCGTCGGGCGCGACCCCGCCCAGCTGGTGGCCGGCATGCCGGTCGTCGAGAAGGAAGCTCTGCTGGCTTCCCCGGTTCCGGCCGTGACGCCCGAGGGATTCGGCTACGACCCGCAGCGCGGCGAGCTGTGGTTCGCGGGCGAGACGGCCGAGGCGCTGCTGCTCGAGCTGCAGGCGCGCCGCCGGGCGCTCGCGTCCGAGCTCGACGAGCTGCGGGCGCGCGTCGAGGCCCCGATCCCCGACGCCGCGTACTCGCTCGAGCGGAATCCGGTGGCCGACCGGAGCCTCGAGATCGCGGAGCGGCTCGTCCGTGCGCTCGAGGTCTCGCTGGAGCGCCTCGAGGCGCCGCTGCGGACGGACGTCGACGCGGGAGCGGCACGCAACGGAGAGCTCGGCGCCGAGCTGCGCCGGCTCGGGGCAGCCGAGGTCGAGCTGAGGCAGGAGCTCGCGGCCGCCGCCGAGGCCGTCTCCGCGGTCGAGGTCGAAGCTGCGCGAGTCGACGCCGAGGCCGACGAAGCCCGGCGCCGGCTGGAGCAGGCGGATGCCGACGAGCCCGCTGAAGGCGACGACCGCGAGCAGCTCGTCGCGACGGTCGAGCGGCTCGAGCGCCGCCGCGAGACGCTCGGCCAGGTCAACCCCCTCGCGCAGGAGGAGTACGAGGCCGAGAAGGCACGGCTCGAGGAGCTCGCGGCGCAGCGGGCCGACCTCGAGGCGAGCCTCGCGGAGCTCGAGAAGCTCCGCACCGAGCTCACCGAGACCGTCGAGCGGCGCTTCGCGGAGACGTTCGACGCCGTGCAGCGGCACTTCGCCGACGTGACGGCCACCGTCTTCCCGGGCGGCGAGGGTCGTCTGAGGCTGACCGAGGCCGAGCAGGACGAGGAGGACGAGGACGAACCGGGCGTCGAGGTCGAGCTCCGCCCGGCCGGGAAGCGCGTGCAGCGGCTCTCGCTCCTCTCCGGCGGCGAGAAGGCGCTCGGCGCGATCGCCTTCCTCTTCGCGCTCTTCCTCGCGCGGCCGTGTCCCTTCTACCTCCTCGACGAGGTCGAGGCCGCGCTCGACGACACGAACATCGGCCGCTTCGTCGAGCTCCTGCGCCGCTACTCCGACCGCGCGCAGTTCGTCGTGATCACGCACCAGAAGCGGACGATGGAGGCGGCCGACGTCCTGTACGGCGTCACGATGGGCGGCGACGGCGTCTCGCAGGTCGTCTCGCGGCGGCTGCCGCGCGAAGAGGCGAAGGCCGCGAGCGCGGCCTAGCTCAGCGCCCGCTCGAGAGCGTCGCGGCCGGCAGGCTCCCCGTGAGCCGGCAGCACGAGCTCGACCGGGAGGTCGAGCAGCGGGCGGAGGCGATCGACGACGTCATCGCGGGTCACGTGCCTGCGGCCGCCGAGCTGGATGCCGAGCCCGTCGCCGAAGTCGGAGAGCGAGTCGCCCGTGACGAGCACGCTCTTCGAGGGCAACCACAGGACGAGATCGTTCGGCTCGCGGCCGGCGTAGGCGTGGATGCCGAAGGGCCAGGGCCCGGGGCCGTGGAATTCCCCTTTGCCCTCGCCCGCGCGGAGCCAGGCGAGATCCTCGCTCTCCATGCCGCGCACCTGCTCGGGGTCGACGCCGAACTTCTCGACCCAGTCCTGCCACGTGTCCGCAGGCGGCGTGTGCACGGGGAGGCCGAGCCCGCGCGCGTCGCGCTCGTGGTACGGCGCGGTCAGGACGACGGCGGTTGCCCGCTCGCGCAGCTCGTCGGGCACGGCGAGCGGGTCGAAGAGCACGAGCTCGTCGTCCAGCTCGATCGCATATGAGGAGACCTCCTGCGACCAGCGCCTGTCCTCTTCCCAGTCCGGGTGCGGCGCCCGCCAGTGCCAGATACCGGTCCGCAGCTCCCGCATCTCCGGGATCCTATTGAAGAGGTCCACGTAGGATCGCGCCCGTGGACGAACGCCTCGAACGCTACGCGGAGCTCGTCGTCAGGGTCGGCGCGAACGTCCAGCCGGGCCAGGAGGTCTTCCTCTTCTCGGCGGTCGAGCACCACGAGCTCGCGCGTGCCCTGACGCGCCAGGCCTACCGGGCCGGCGCCGCGTACGTCAACGTCCTCTACGCCGACGCGCACGCGCGGAGGGCGCTGCTCGAGTTCGGGTCGGACGAGGCGCTCACGCACTCGCCCGGCTGGCTCAAGGAGTTCGTCACCTCGATCGGCGGCAACGCGATGATCGCGACCACCGGGGAGCCGGAGCCGGACCTGCTCGCCGACGTGGACGGCGAGCGCGTGGGGCGTGCCGTGCCGCACGAGGTCGTGCAGATCCGGATGCAGCAGCTGGCCGACAACGACGTCAACTGGTGCGGCGTCGGCGCGCCGAACGAGGGCTGGGCCCGGCAGGTCTTCGGCGAGCCGGACGTCGAGCGGCTGTGGGAGCTCGTTGCCTTCTGCATGCGCCTCGACGAGCCGGATCCGCCGGCCGCCTGGCGCGCGCATCTCGCGCGGCTCGAGGAGCGCTCGACGCAGCTGAACGAGCTCCAGGCCGACGCGCTCCGCTATCGCGGGCCCGGCACCGACCTGACCGTCGGGCTGCTCCCGTACGCGCGCTGGCTCTCGGGCTACGGCACGACGGCCGACGGGATCCAGTACGTCGCCAACATGCCGACCGAGGAGGTCTTCACGTCTCCCGACGCGCTGCGCACCGAGGGGACGATCCGCTCCACGTTGCCGCTGCCGCTCAACGGCCAGATCGTGCGCGGGCTGGAGCTCACGTTCGAGGGCGGGCGGGCCGTGCGCGTCGAGGCCGAGAGCGGGGCCGAGCTCGTCCGGAGCCATTTCGCGACGATCGAGAACTGTGACCGGCTCGGCGAGGTCGCGCTCGTCACGCGCGAGTCGCGGGTGGGCCAGTCCGGCACGATCTTCTACGACGCACTCTTCGACGAGAACGCGACCTGCCACGTCGCGTACGGCACCGGCTTCCCCTTCCTCGTCGACGGAGAGCCCGACGAGCGGCTCAACCTCGCGAACATGCACGTGGACTTCATGGTCGGCGGGCCGGAGCTCGAGGTGGACGCGGTGCTCGCCGACGGCAGCGCAGTCCCGCTGATCCGGAACGAGGAGTGGCAGCTCGCATGAGCGTGGGCGCCGACGAGCGGCTCGAGCGCTACGCCGAGCTCGCGGTTCGCGTCGGCGCGAACGTGCAGCCCGGCCAGGAGCTCTTCATCCAGGCGCTTCCCGAGCACGCCGAGCTCGTTCGTGCCCTCGCGCGCCAGGGGTACCGGGCCGGCGCGTCGTACGTCAACGTCCTCTACCGCGACCAGCACGTCCGCCACGCGATGATCGAGTTCGGCCCTGACGAGGCACTCACGTACACGCCGGAATGGATGAAGGTCGCGATCGACTCCTCCGGCGGGCAGGCGTTCATCGCGACCGCCGGAGATCCCGAGCCGGAGCTCTTCGCCGACCTCGACGGCCACCGCGTCGGGAGCGCCCGGATGCTCGAGGTGTCGGAGATCATCAACCGGCAGCTCTCTGAGCGTTCGGTCAACTGGACGATCGTCGCCGCGCCGAACGAGGGCTGGGCACGGCAGATCTTCGACGAGCCCGACCTCGAGCGGCTCTGGGAGGCCGTCTCGTACTGCATGCGTCTCGACGAGGCCGACCCCGTCGCCGCCTGGCAGGAGCACCTCCGTCGGCTCGACGAGCGTTCCGCGGCGATGAACGAGCTGCGGCCGGACGCGCTGCGCTACCGGGGCCCCGGCACCGACCTGACCGTGGGCCTGCTCCCCGACGCGATCTGGACCGGCGGCGGCGGCACCACGGTGAGCGGCATCGAGTTCGTCGCCAACATGCCGACCGAGGAGATCTTCACGGCGCCCGACCGCGAGCGCGCCGACGGCACGATCCGCTCCTCGCGGCCGCTCGTCCTGCAGAGCCAGATCGTCCGCGGGCTCGAGTTGACGTTCGAGGGCGGGCGGATCGTGAACGCCGCTGCCGAGCAGGGCGCCGACGTCGTCCGCGGTGAGCTCTCGACGGACGAGGGGGCGACCCATCTCGGCGAGCTCGCGCTCGTCACGAAGGACTCGCGCGTCGGGCAGACCGGGCTCACGTTCTTCAACACGCTCTTCGACGAGAACGCCACCTGCCACATCGCCTACGGCCTCGGCATCGCCGAGGCGCTGGGAGACGCCGACGCCGAGAAGCTCAACGTCTCCCACGTGCACACCGACTTCATGGTCGGCGGGCCGGAGCTGGAGGTCGACGCGCTCTTGGCCGACGGCACCACCGTCCCGCTGATCCGCAACGAGGAGTGGCAGCTCGCATGACCCCGGACGAGCGGCTGGAGCGCTACGCGGAGCTCGCCGTCCGCGTCGGCGCGAACGTGCAGGACGGCCAGGAGGTCTTCGTCCATGCATACGTGGAGCACATGGAGCTCGGCCGCGCGCTCGTCCGCCAGGCGTGGCGGGCCGGCGCGTCCTACGTCCACCTCCTCTACCGCGACGACCACCTGCGCCGCGCGCGAATCGAGCTCGGGCCCGACTCGGCGCTCACGTACTCGCCGCCGTGGGAGATCAAGCTCACGCAGGAGACCGCCGGCAATGCCCAACTCGGGACGACCGGCAAGCCCGAGCCGGAGCTGCTCGCGGACCTGGACGGTGAGCGGCTCGGTCGCGCGATCCAGCTCGAGATCGCCGAGCTCGTCCAGCAGCAGCACCGGGAGAACACGGTCAACTGGTGCGGCGTCGGCGCGCCGAACGCGGGCTGGGCCCGGCAGGTGCTCGGCGAGCCGGACGTGGAGCGGCTGTGGGAGAAGGTCGCGTTCTGCATGCGGCTCGACGAGCCGGATCCGGTCGCGGCCTGGCAGGCGCATCTCGCCCGGCTCGACGCCCGTGCGGCGGCGCTGACCGCGCTCCACCCCGACGCCATCCACTACCGCGGGCCGGGGACCGATCTCACCGTCGGCCTCATCCCGAGCGCGCGCTGGGGGAGCGCGCGGTTCCGCACGTCGGGCGGGATCGACTACGTCGCGAACATGCCGACGGAGGAGATCTTCACCACGCCCGACTCCCGCCGCGCCGAGGGGACGATCCGCTCGAGCCTGCCCCTCTCCCTCAACGGCCAGATCATCCGCGGGCTCCAGTTCACCTTCGAGGACGGCCGGATCGTCGGCGTCGAGGCGGAGACCGGCGCGGACTTCATCCGCAGCCAGATCGCGAGCAACGAGAACGCGGACCGGCTCGGCGAGCTCGCGCTGGTGACGCGCGAGTCGCGGGTTGGTCAGTCCGGGACGCTGTTCTTCGACACGCTCTTCGACGAGAACGCGACCTGTCACATCGCCTACGGGATGGGTCTTCCGTACGCGTTCGAGGGCGAGCCGGACGAGCGGACGAACGTCTGCAACATCCACGTCGACTTCATGGTCGGCGCGCCCGAGCTCGAGGTCGACGCCGTCCTCGCCGACGGCACGGAGGTCCCGCTCATCCGCGACGAGGAGTGGCAGCTCGCCTCGTAGCTGGGGGGAACTGCTGGGCGAGCCGGACGCGGCGCCCGAGCCGGAGGGGGAGAGCGGCGGCCGCTTCTTCTCGCGGCTGCGCGACTCGCTCTCGAAGTCTCGGCGCGCGCTGACCGGCGAGCTCGCGTCCGCTGCGGCCTTCGATCCGGGCAACGAGGCGGACTGGGAGCGCCTCGAGGAGGCGCTCATCGCGGGCGACGTCGGCGTCCGCGCGACGGCCGAGCTCGTGCGCCGGCTCGAGGCTCGCGGGGAGCTCGCGGATCTGAACGAGGCGCTCGCCGAGGAGGTGACCGACATGTTCGGCGAGCCGCCCGTCCTCGACGTCGCGCACGAGCCGGCGGTGATTCTCGTCGTCGGCGTCAACGGCACCGGGAAGACGACGACGATCGGGAAGCTCTCAGCGAGGCTGGCCGAGCACGGGCGCTCGGTCGTCGTGGCCGCCGCGGACACGTACCGCGCCGCGGCGGAGGAGCAGCTCGAGATCTGGGCGCAGCGGGCCGGCGCGGACTTCGTCGGCTCCGAGCGGGGCGCCGACCCGGCGGCCGTCGCCTACGACGCGCTGGAAGCCGCGGTGGCACGCGGGCGCGACACGGTCGTCGTCGACACCGCGGGCCGGCTCCACACGCAGGTGAACCTGATGGAGGAGCTCGCGAAGGTGCGGCGCGTGATCGGAGGACGGCTCGAAGGAGCACCGCACGAGACCCTGCTCGTGGTCGACGCGACGACGGGGCAGAACGGGCTCCAGCAGGCGCGCCTCTTCGGCGAGGCCGTCGGCGTGACGGGCGTCGTCCTGACGAAGCTCGACGGCTCGGCGAAGGGCGGCGTCGCGATCCCGATCGCGTACGAGCTCGGCCTCCCCGTGAAGCTCGTCGGCGTCGGCGAGGCGCTCGAGGATCTGCAGCCGTTCGATCCCCGCGACTACGCCCGCGCGCTCGTGGCGGCAGGTTGACGCGATGCTGCGAAGGACTTTAGAGTCGCTCCGACTTCGTGATCTCTGCATCGAGGAGGTGCGGCGGTGAGCCTCGAGCCGATCAAGCCCGACGACTACGACGAGCTGAAGGACTTCCAGGAGGCGCAGGCGGGGCGGATCCGCGCCTTTCTGGCGGAGCTGGCCAAGGACGACGGCCTGCTCCACGACTACATCGAGGACCGGGTGTCGGTCCTGCAGAGGTGGGTGGACGGCGGGGGCCTCTTCAACGAGGACGTCGCTCTTCTTCTGGACAGCGACTACTCCCGGGTCTACGAGGTGATGAGCAAGGGATCCCAACCCATGCGCTGGCTCGTCATCTGGATCGTCTAGAAGCGCTTTCGCCACGTGTCCTCCGGGTCGCTCACCGTCGTCGGCACGGGCATCCAGCTGGGCACGCACCTGACGCGTGAAGCGGCGCTGCGGCTCGAGACGGCGGACGTCGTCCTGTCGCTCGTCGCCGAGCCGGGGATGCAGGCGGCTCTCGAGGATCTGAACCCCCGGACGCGTTCCCTCCACGATCTCTACGAGCTCGGCGAGAGCCGCGGCGAGGCGTACGAGGCGATGGCGGAGGAGATCCTCCGTCATGTCCGCGAGGGCAAGAAGGTCGTCGCAGCCTTCTACGGCCATCCGGGCGTGTTCGTCGCCCCGTCGCACGCGGCGATCGAAAAGGCTCGAGCCGAGGGCTTCGAGGCGACCATGCTGCCGGCCGTCTCGGCGGAGGACTGCCTCTTCGCCGACCTCGCCGTCGACCCGTCGCGGTTCGGTTGCCAGAGCTACGAGGCGACCGACTTCCTCGTCCATCGCCGGCGTATCGACCCGACTGCGGCCCTCGTGTTGTGGCAGATCGGGACGGTGGGCAGCACCGCCGCCGCCGCGACCACGCAGGCGACCGGGCTGCCCGTGCTCGTCGAAGCGCTGCTCGAGCACTACCCGCCCGAGCACGAGGTGACGGTGTACGAGGCCTCGCCCTATCCGGGCTTCGATCCGCTCGTGCGTGCCGTCGGGCTCGGCGAGCTGTCGGCGGAGCACGTCACCGCTCTCTCCACGCTGTACGTCCCGCCGCTGGAGCCGGCTCCGCTCGACCTCACGATGCTCGACCGCCTGGGCCTTCCGCGGCCGTGACCGACTCACCGGCGAGGCGCGCACGTGCGCGTTCGGCGGAGACGTCGTTCCCCTTTCGCTCGTAGAGGCGCAGAGCCTCCGCGACGCATTCGTCGGCCTCCTCGTTCCGGCCGGCGAGGGCGAGCGTGTCGGCGAGGTCGATCAGCGCGTTGCCGTGCAGGTCGAGCGCGTCCGTGGCGGCGGCGCGTCCCACGGCCTCGCGCGCCTGCCGTTCCGCCTCCTCGTGCGCGCCGCGGCTTGCGCACACCTTGGCCCGTGTTCCGCGCGACAGGACCTGGGACCAGAGGTCGTCCGGCGCCGCGCTGGCGAGAGCCCGGCGGGCCACGTCGTCTGCCTCGTCCAGCCGCCCGTCTCCGTAGAGCGCCTGGGCGAGGAACGCAGCGACGCTGGAGTAATAGCCCCGCTCGCCCATGCCCTCGAGAGCGTCCAGGCCGGCGCGCAGCTCGATCCCCGCGGCCCGGTAGTCGGCCGCCAGGAGCCCGATGGCCCCGTGCGCGAGCGAGATCGCCGACTGCGCCATGAGCCGCATTCCCAGATCCTCGTAGGCCGCGCGAGCCTCGCCCACCAGCGTGGTCGCGTCTGCGAAGTTGCCACGCATCGCCTCGAGGACAGCGAGGTAGCGCGCGACGTTGGCCTCGACCAGCCGGTCGCCTCCCGCCTCGGCGACGAGCCTTCGGCATCGCGCTATCGCCTCGTGCACCGGGGTCGGCCCCGACAGCGCCGACAGGGCGAGCTGGCCGAGGATGAGCGCCTCCTGCCGCCGGTCGCCCAGGCGCCGGGCGTGGGTCAGCGCCCGCTCGAGCGCCTCCTCGCCCTGCGCGAAGCGCCCTTTCCACAGTCCTTCCCTGCGGCCGATCAGGCTCCACGCGGCGGCGAGCGCATGGTCGTCCCCGAACTCTTCGAGAGCCGGGATCGAGGCCCCGACCTCCTTGAGATCGGCGTCGTCCTCGGGCTCGCTGACGAGGCGGAGTGCCGCTCGCTCGATGAGCGCCGCCAGCTCTATGCGGCGATTCCCGCTGCTTCTCCCGGCTTCGATCGCCTCCGACAGGATCTCGTCGGCGCGGGTGAGCTCGCCCGTCTCTCTCAGCGCCGCACCGAGCTCCGGCACAAGATCGAGGCGCTCATCGGCGCTCTCCGGCAGGAGGGAGGCGGCGCGCGAGAGCAGGTCGACGGCTGCCGGCATGTCGCCCCGTGAGAGCGCCCGGCGCCCGGCCGTCCCGAGGAACTCCGAGGCTCGCTCCGCCTGGACCGGCTCGGAGAATGTGCCGAGCTCGCGGCGGTAGCGGACGGCCTGCTCGAGGTGGTAGCCGAGCAGCTCCTCGAATTCCCCCGACCGCTGCTCCGCCCAGGCGGCGAAGCGCTCGTGGAGCGAGGCACGGTCGGCCTTGGGAAGCGTCGCGTAGGCCGCGTCCCGGAGCAGGATGTGACGGAACCGGAAGGCGTCCTCGCCCGGAAGTTGCGCCTCCGCCGGATAGAGGAGCTCCTTCCTGACGAGAGAGGCCAGCCGAGGCGTGAGCTGGGCCTCCTCTGGACTGAGCGCGAGGAGCGAGCCCCGATGGAAGATCTCGCCCTCGACGGAGGCGCACTGAAGCAGACGGCGCTCTTCCGGTGAGAGCTGGTCGAGGCGCGCGCCGAGCAGCGCTCGGAGGCTCGCGGGGACGGACAGCTCGCCGTCGCCCTCGCGCGCGAGCGCGGTCATCTCGATCAGGAAGAGCGGGTTTCCGGCGGCGGAGTGGGCGATCTTGTCCCGCAACGCCTGTGGGAGCGCGTCGGGGATCAGCTCGGCGACGGGCTCTGCCTCGAGCGGCTGCAGGCGCAGCGCGACGGGCCAGCCTGCCCGGCGCTCGCCGAGCTCGGGTCGAGCCATGCACAGAAGCAGGATCGGAGCGTCCCGGGAGAGGAGCGCCAGGTGCTCGAGGAGGTCGAGGAACGTCTCTTCCGCCCACTGCAGGTCGTCGAAGACGCAGAGCAGGGGCGTCTCGCGTGCGCGCTCCTCGAGCAGCTGCCGAAAGCCCCACGCGATCTCCTCGGCCGTAGAGGGCTCGCTGACGTCACCGAGCAGCGAGCGAAGGGCGCGCGCTGCGTCGGGCTGGGCGGGGAGCGTCCCGAGCTGTCGCAGGACCTCGAGGACGGGCCAGTACGTGATCCCGTCCCCGTACGACAGGCAGCGGCCCGAGACGACCCGGCCCTCGATCCGGGCGGCGAGCTCGGAGACGAGGCGCGACTTGCCGATCCCGGGCTCTCCGAGGATCGTCACGAGCCCGCAGCGCCGATCGGCACGGACGCGCTCCCAGGCCTCTTCCAGGAGCTCGAGCTCACGCGCCCTTCCCACGAAGCGCGGCTGGGGATGGAGAGCGGCTCCCTCCTCGGTCTCGAGCAGATGCACGCGCCACGCCTCGACCGGATTGGTCTTCCCCTTCGCATCCACCGTGCCGACCGGCTCGAGCCGGGCCGCGTGCCGCACGAGCCGCTCCGTCATCGCGCCGATCAGGATCTCGCCTCCCCCCGCCGCCTGTTCGAGCCGCTTCGCCGTGTTGACGGCGTCGCCGGTCGCGAGCGTCGCGACCTCCGCGCCCGTGACGACCTCGCCGGTGTTGATCCCGATCCGGGTGCGGAGGCCCGGCAGGCCCCGTTCGGCGAGAGAGACGTTCAGTCGCTCGACCTCCTCGTGCATGTCGAGTGCCGCGCGTACGGCGCGGAGCGCGTCGTCCTCGTGCGCGCGCGGCAGCCCGAACACGGCCATGACGGCGTCGCCGACGAACTTCTCCACCGTTCCGCCGTGCCGCTCGACGGCCTCGCGCATCGCCTCGTACCACGAGCCCATGACCTCGCGCAGCGGTTCGGGGTCGAGCTGCTCTCCGAGCGCGGTCGAGTCGGCCAGGTCGCAGAACAGGACGCTGACCGTCTTCCGCGCTGCCGCTGCGGAGACCATGTGGCAAGTGTGACGCCAAGGCTGGCGCGATTCCAGCCCAGCTAATCTGGCCCGCGATGTTCGACGCGCTCAGCGAGAAGCTCCAGAGCGCCCTCGGCGACCTCCGCGGGCGCGGCGTCCTCGACGAGGAGGCGATCTCCCGCGCCATGCGCGAGGTGCGCCTTGCGCTGCTCGAGGCCGACGTCGAGTTCGGCGTCGTCAAGGACTTCGTCGCGCACGTGCGCGAGCGTGCGCTCGGCGAGGACGTCCGCAAGAGCCTGACGCCGGGCCAGCAGGTCGTGAAGATCGTCCACGAGGAGCTGACCGAGCTGCTCGGCTCCTCGGACTCCCGCCTCGCCTTCTCGCCGCGGCCGCCGACGACGATCCTCCTCGCGGGCCTGCAGGGCTCGGGGAAGACGACCGCCGCCGGCAAGCTCGCGCGCCTGCTCGAGAATGAGGGTCGCAAGCCCGCTCTCGTCGCGGCCGACCTCCAGCGGCCCGCCGCCGTCGACCAGCTGAAACAGCTCGGCGAGCAGGTCGGTGTCCCGGTCTACGCCGAGGAGCGCGCCGACCCGGTCAAGGCCGTGCGCGACGGCATCGAGCAGGCGAGGGCCGACGGGCGCGACGTCGTGATCCTCGACACGGCAGGCCGCCTGCACGTCGACGAGGCGCTGATGGACGAGCTGGCCGCGGTCCGCCGCGAGGCGAAGCCGACGAATGTGCTCCTCGTCCTCGACGCGATGACCGGCCAGGAGGCGGTCAACGTCGCGAGGGCGTTCCAAGAGCGGATCGACTTCGACGGCGTCGTCCTGACGAAGCTCGACGGCGACGCTCGGGGCGGCGCGGCGCTCTCGGTGCGCGCCGTCACCGGGCGGCCGATCAAGCTCGCCTCCGCGGGCGAGAAGCTCGACGCGCTCGACTGGTTCCACCCGGACCGGATGGCGTCGCGGATCCTCGGCATGGGCGACGTGCTGACCCTGATCGAGCGGGCGGAGGCGGCGATCGAGGAGGACGAGAAGGAAGAGCTCGAGCGCCGCATGATGAAGGGGGAGTTCACCTTCGACGACTTCCTCTCGAGCTACAAGATGATCCGCCGGATGGGCCCGCTGCAGGGCGTGCTCAAGATGATCCCGGGCCTCGGCAAGCAGCTCGAGGGCCTTGACCAGGTAGACGAGGGCCAGCTCAAGCGCGTCGAGGCGATCATCCTCTCGATGACGCCGCACGAGCGGCGCGTCCCGCACGTGATCGACGCCTCCCGCCGCAAGCGGATCGCCGCCGGTTCGGGCACCACCGTCGAGCAGGTGAACCAGCTGATCGAAGCGCGGAAGCAGATGGCGAAGATGATGAAGATGGTCGGATCCGGCAAGATGCCGCAGATCCCCGGTGCCGGCATGCCCGGCAATGCATTCCCGACGCAAGGGCCGCCGCGCCCGAGCGCGACGCGAAAGTCGAAGTCCAAACGGAAGAAGAAAGCGAGAAGGTAGGCAGATGGCAGTGAAGCTCAGGCTGACGCGGGTCGGGTCGAAGAAGAATCCGATCTACCGCGTCGTCGCAGCCGATTCGCGCTCGCCGCGCGACGGCAAGTTCATCGAGATCGTCGGCCGCTACAACCCGCAGTCCGACCCGTCGCTGATCGAGCTCGACGAGGCGAAGGTGCGCGGCTGGCTCGAGAAGGGCGCGACCCCGACCGAGTCGGTGGCGAAGCTCCTCAAGACGCAGGGCATCCGGTAGCCGATGGCGGAGCTCGTCGCCGAGCTCGCGCGCCGGCTCGTCGACGAGCCCGACGCGGTGCGGGTCGAGGAGGTCGAGGAGCCGGACGGCACCCTCCTCCTGCGGCTCCACGTCGCGGAGGGGGACGTCGGCAAGGTGATCGGCCGCCAGGGACGGCTCGCGCGGGCGCTGCGTACGGTCGTCCGTGCCGGCGGCGTCGAAGCGGGGCGCAGGCTCCAGCTCGAGATCGTCGGCTGATATGAGCGTAGGCTCGACGGAGCTCATCAAGGAGCGGAGGCGCCGACATGCGCGGCGCCGGAGCGGATAAGTGTCTGTCGCCGCGCTCTACGACATCCACGGCAACCTCGCCGCGCTCGAGGCGGTACTCGCCGAGGTGCCGGACGACGCGACGATCGTGGTCGGCGGCGACGTCTGCGCCGGCGGCGAGCAGCCGTCCGAGACGCTCGCGCGCCTGCGGGGGCTCGGCGACCGCGTTCGCTGGGTGCGCGGCAACTCCGACCGCGAGCTGTATCCGGGGGAGGAAGGCCTTGCGCCCGCCGAGGTCGTCGAGGCGGCCCGCGCGAAGCTCGACGAAGCCGAGATCGCGTTCCTGCACGACCTGCCCGAGACGCAGCAGGTCGGCGACGCCCTCTACTGCCACGCCTCGCCGCGCAACGACGTCGACATCTTCACCGAGCGCACGCCCGAGGAGCGCATCGCCTTCCTGTTCGAGGGGCTCGACGTCTCCGTGGTCGTGTGCGGGCACACGCACACGCAGTACGAGCGCACCGTCGCTGGCGTCCGCGTGGTCAACGCGGGCAGCGTCGGCATGCCCTACGAGGACGAGCCCGGCGCCTACTGGCTGCTCGACCTCGAGCACCGGCGCACGTCGTACGACGGGGCCGAGCCGACAGCGACGCGGGAAGAGGCGGTCAGCGAGTTCACGGATCGTGGGCTCTGACGATCTCGTCCCGGTCGGGCGCGTGGGCAAGCCGCACGGGCTCGACGGGGGATTCTTCGTCGAGGGCGCGAGCGAGCGGGAGGACGTCTTCGCCGCCGGAGCGACGATCTACGTCGACGGGGAGGAGGCGAAGGTCGCCGTCTCGCGGCGCGGGGCCGGCGGCAGGCCGGTGATCCGCCTCGACCGGCGCGTGGAGCGCGGATCCGAGCTCGCCGTCCCGCGCGCGACCCTGCCGCGGCTCGCCGACGAGGACGAGTTCTACGTCTTCCAGCTCGTCGGGCTCAGCGTGGAGGAGGAGAGCGGGCGGCAGCTCGGGCGGGTGCGGGAGGTACTCGAGTACCCTGCGAACGACGTGCTCGAGCTGGACTCCGGCGCGTCGCTGCCCCTCGTCGAGGCGTGCGTCCGGCAGGTGGATCTGACCGGCCGGCGAATCGTCGTCGCCGCGGGGTTCGCAGACCCGGAATAGCCGCCCGTGCGCATAGACGTCTTCACCCTCGTCCCTCACGCCTACGCCTGGCTGACCGAGCAGCGGCCGGTCGCGAGCGTGCTCGGCACGAATCTCGACCTGCGACTCTTCAACTACCGCGACACGACACCGCTGCGGGCCGGCCAGGTCGACGACGAGCCGTACGGCGGCGGCGCGGGGATGGTGCTGCGCGTGGACGTCGTCGCCGCCGCGCTCGAAGCCGTCTACGGCGGCGAAGCGCCCGGGCCGGTGATCGCGCTATCGCCGAAGGGCCGCCCGCTGACGCAGGCGATCGTCGAGGATCTCGCCACCCGGCCTGCGTTGACCCTCCTCTCCGCCCGCTTCGAGGGGTTCGACGAGCGGATCGTCGAGCACCTCGCGACCGACGCGATCTCCGTCGGGCCGTACATCCTCTCGAATGGCGACCTGCCGGCGATGACGATCCTCGATGCGGTGGCGCGGAGGTTGCCGGGCGCCCTCGCAGAGGGATCCGGCGAGCTCGAGAGCTTCTCGGCCGAGCTCGGCGGCGGGCTCGAGTACCCGCACTACACGCGGCCCGCCGACTTCCGCGGCTGGGCCGTTCCCGACGTGCTTCTCTCGGGCGACCACGCCCGGGTCGACGCCTGGCGGCGGGAGCAGGTGCGGTGAGCGACGAGTTCGAGCACGGCGACGGCGAGGTGGACGAGAAGCCGGAGGCTCCCGAGGAGCAGCGCCCCTTCGACTGGCCCGAGCCCCAATGGGCGCGCCCGCCGCAGCCGGAGGAGCCGCCGCACGAGCCGTACTCGAGCGACTCCTACCCGCGGGAGCCGTACTCGCACCAGCCCTACTCGGGCGAGCAGTACTCGCGGGAGCCCCACTCCCGCGACCCCTATCCCGACGACCTGTACGAGTCGCGCATCCCGTCTCGCCGGTCCCGCGACCCGCTGGCGCGCCTGTTCCCGGGGCTGCCACGGAGCGTGCGGGTCGCGCTCGACTGGATCCTCACCATCGCCGGCGCGATCCTGATCGTGCTCGCGCTCAAGCAGTGGGTCGTCAACCCGTACCGGATCCCGTCCTCCTCGATGGAGCCGACGCTCAACTGCGCCAAGGGCCCGGCATTCCCCGGCTGCCTCGGCGACTCGAGCGACCGCGTGCTCGCCTGCCGGATCTGCCTGGACTTCAGGTCGCCGTCGCGCGGCGACATCGTCGTCTTCAACACGCCGACCGATGCCGCGGCGAAGTGCGGCGAGGGAGGAACGTTCGTCAAGCGGGTGATCGGGCTTCCCGGCGACACGATCCGCGAGGACGACAACGGCTTCATCTGGATCAAGAGCCGCGGCGCCAAGGAGTTCGTGAAGCTGAAGGAGCCGTACCTCACCGCTTCCCGGCGACTTGCCGACAGCCAGCACTTCGGCCAGGTCTGGCACGCGGGGAACGGCTATTTCATGATGGGCGACAACCGTCCCGAGTCGTGCGACTCCCGCGCGTGGGGCTCCGTGCCGCGCAACAAGCTGATCGGGACCGTGTTCTTCGTCTACTGGCCGCCCGATCGAATCGGCTTTCGCTAGGCGGATCGGGCCGGATTCGATTCCGCTACCCTTGGCCGTCGGCCGTCGGGCCCTATTGGTCAGGCCTCTTTCCATGAGCAACGTCATTCAGGATCTCGAGCGCGCCCAGCTGCGCAATGTGCCGCGCTTCAAGGCCGGCGACACGGTGCGCGTCCACTTCCAGGTCATCGAAGGCACGCGGCGCCGCGTGCAGGTCTTCGAGGGGATCGTGATCAAGCGGCAGGGAGCCGGCGCGCGGGAGACCTTCACCGTGCGCAAGCAATCGTTCGGCGTGGGCGTCGAGCGGACGTTCCCGCTCCATTCGCCGAAGATCGAGAAGATCGAGGTCGCCGCGATCGGTGACGTCAACCGCGCGAAGCTCTACTACCTGCGCGGCCGCGTCGGCAAGAAGGCCCGCGTGCGCGAGCGGCGCTACGGCGCAGGCTCGGAGCTGCCGACCACGGTCGAGCGGACGCTCGCGGAGCCCGAAGAGGAGCTCGCGGCCGAGCCCGAGCCCGAGGACGCCGAGGGGCCGCAGTCCGAGGCGGAGCCCGTCGAGGCGGAGCCGGTGGACGAGGAGCCCGCCGCCGAGGAGGAGCCGGAGCCCGTCGCCGAGGAAGAGCCCGCCGCGGAAGAAGCAGCTGCCGAAGAGCCCGAGGCGACGGCCGAAGAGCCCGAGCCCGCTCCCGCCGAGTAACGACTTCCGACTGCTTCCGGATCGCGCGCTAAGGTCGCGGTCGTGGAGAAGCGAACCGGCCAGAAGCTCCTGCGCTTCGATCGGAGGCTCGGCGCCCGGTTCGTCGCCGGCGCCGACGAGGCGGGGCGCGGCTCGCTCGCAGGGCCACTCGTGGTGGCCGGTGTCCTGCTCGACTACGGCTCGCTCCGCGACCACCGCGTGCGGCCGCTCGGCTTCCTCAACGACTCCAAGCAGTGCTCGCCGGAGCGGCGGGAGGAGCTCTTCCGCGCTGTGGTGAACTGTGCCGAGCGGGTCGCCGTGCGCGTCATCCCGCCGGGCGAAATCGACCGCAACGGCCTGCACCGCTCGAACCTGGCCGGCCTGCGCGCCATGCTCGAGGCGCTCTCCCCGCCGGCGGAGGCTTGTCTCGTGGACGGCTTCCGGCTGGGCCCGGCCGCCCCGGAGCACACCGCAGTGGTCGACGGCGACGAGAAGAGCGCCGCGATCGCGGCGGCGTCGATCGTCGCGAAGGTGACGCGCGACCGGCTGATGCGACGGCTCGACGCGCTGTATCCCGCCTACGGGTTCGCGCGCCACGTCGGCTACATCACACCCGGACACTCCGCGGTCGTCCGCGCACTGGGCCCGTCGGCGGTGCACCGGCTCAGCTTCCAGGCGGTCTGTTACGAGGGCGCCGAAGCCGTTGCCTAGCCGGTCGGCCTTTTCCGACCCTCTCGTAACACCTTCGCGCCTACGGTCGGGCGATGCCCCCGCTCCGTCCCGGCGTCGCAGCGGAGCGCCGGGCTCGGCGCTGGTACCGGCTGCGTGGCTGGCGGATCCTCGGGACGAACGTCTGGGCGGGAGGTAACGAGCTCGACCTGATCGTGCGGCGCGGCTCGACGCTGCGCTTCGTCGAGGTGAAGGAGAAGCGCGGCCCGCGGTTCGGCGACCCGCTCGAGATGGTGACCGCGGAGAAGCAGCGGCGGCTGCGGCGTGCAGCCGCGTCCTGGCTCGGGGCGCACCCCGAGCTCGCCGGCCTCGCCGTCGGCTTCGACGTGATCGCCGTCCGCGACGGACGGGTGCAGCGGGTGCCGCAGGCGTTCTGAGCCCGGCGCCGAAATCCGGGGCGTGGCCGTTACGCAGGACGAGCTGTACGCGACCCTGGACCTCGACCTCTCGTGGTCGGAGGCCGAGCTACGCGAGCGCGAGCGGACGAAGCACGTCCATCGGCTCCACCCGTACCACGGGAAGTTCATCCCGCAGCTCGTGGAGGTGCTCCTCGGCCGGTACTTCGCGCCCGGCGACCACGTCCTCGATCCGTTCGCCGGCTCGGGCACGACGCTCGTCCAGGCGCTCGAGTCCGGGCTCGACGCGACGGGCGTCGACATCGCGGCGTTCAACTGTCTCCTGATGCGCGTCAAGACGGCGTCGTACGACCTGCCGGAGCTCGGGGACGAGCTGCGAGACGCGTACAGCCGCATCGAGTCGCTCGGACTGCGCCGGCGGCGGGCGAAGGGCTACCTCCGCGAGTGGTACGCGCCCGGCGCGGCCGCCGAGCTTCTGGACTTCGCGGAGCTCGTCCCGGAGTACCGCCACGCCGACGTCCTGCGCGTGATCCTCTCGCGTGCGGCGAGGTCGGCGCGGCGCGCCGCCCACTTCGACCTCGAGGCCCCGAAGGCTCCGCAGCGGGACGAGTACTGGTGCCACAAGCACCGGCGGCAGTGCCGGCCGGTCGAGTCCGCGATCGGCTTCCTCAGCCGCTACACGCTCGACACGCTGACGCGGATCGAGGCGTTCGCGCAGGTGCGGGATGCCGAGCGCGAGGCGGCGGTGCTGCACGGCGACGCGCGCGAGATCGAGCTCGCAGGGCGGTTCGACGGGATCCTCACGTCGCCGCCGTACCCGGGCCTGATCGACTACCACGAGCAGCACCGCTACGCGTACGAGCTCCTCGGCCTCGACGACCGGCGGGAGCGCGAGATCGGCGCCGCCGCGTCGGGGACGTCGCTCGCGGCGATCGAGGCGTACCGGGCCGGGGTGGCGGCGGTGCTCGCGCGCGCGGCGACGGCGCTGCGACTCGACGCGCCGGTACTCGTCGTCGTCAACGACCGGCGCGACCTCTATCCCGAGATCCTCACGCGGGCCGGGCTCCGGCTGGAAGCGCGGCTGCGCCGCCACGTCAACCGCCGCACCGGCCGGCGGGCCGGTGAGTACTTCGAGGACGTCCTCGTCGCGCGCGCGGCCTGATCGCCTACCGCCCCCTGGGCCAGCTCGGATGGAAGGCGCGGCAGAACGTCCTGCCTGCCTTCGACGTATCCGCGAAGACCGCCACGGTGACGCTCTGAGAGCTCGTCCTGTCGAGGAGCTTGCAGGACATCACACCGGTGCCGAGCGTCTTGCGGAACATCCGGCTTCCTGCGAAGTACTTGTCGTTCCAGTTGCCGCATGCGAGCGGATTGCGGGGCGTGATCGTCAGCCTCAGATAGATCGACGCGTGGATCCCCTGCCAGCCGCGATAGAGCCTCCCGTACTGGCAGTGGGACGCGTCGCTGGTCGAGGCGGTGGAACCGGTCACTGCTACGACCAGTGCAGCGACGAATGCCACGGCGACGACGCTGATCTTCTTCATTCCAGAGCCCTCCCTGACGAATGATGCGGCCATCATCTGGGCGAAATGGTAGGACGGCCGCCTAACGAGCGGCCAACGTCAGCCGAGCCGGAGCGGAACGCCGTGCCCGACCTCGCTCGTGTTCACGTGCCCGCCGATGCCGCCGTCCAGGACCCGCAGCGTCCTGCGGTCGAGCACCATCGTGAT
>DASSZE010000056.1:0-29111 GCA_035713675.1 Gaiellaceae bacterium
GATCCGGGACGTGCGCCGCGAGCGGCAGCGCCGCATCGACGACCCGCCGCACGGTCGCGGCGGCGATCTCCTCCGCGGCCGGATAGACCGGCGCGAAGTCGGCCGTCGCGCGTGTCTCGCCGATGTCGTAGGAGCGCGGCTCGAAGCCGAAGCGGCCGAGCTTGCCGCGCAGGCGCACCGCCGTGCCCGGCTTCAGCCGGTCGGCCAGCCACGGCTGGTTGAACCACGTCACGCTGACCGACGCGGTGCCGTCGTCCACCCGCGCGACCACTCGCGTCCGCCGGCGCCCGCGCATCGGCCGCTTCTCGGCCTTGAGGACGCGGCCCGTGATCACGACCTCCTCCCCGTCGCGCAGCTCCGCGATCGGCACCTCGTCGGCCGCCGTCTCGTAGCGTCGCGGCCGGTGCTCGAGCACGTCGCGCACCGCCGCGAGCCCGAGCTTGCCGAGCTTCCGCTGCGTCGTCGCGGCGACTCCCGGCAGCGAGTCGAGGCCGGACTCGAGCCGCTCCGGGCGCAGGGCACGCGGCGTCCGCGGCCAGGCCCCCGGCGGGTCCAGGCCTGCAAAAGCCGTCTGTCGACGGGCGGTTGTCATCGTCCGCGGCACCGAGCGCACCGGAGTATCCCGCGCGGACCGGACGTCGCGCCCGGCGATCGGTCGGGCTCAGTCGTCGCGCGTGGCGGAAGCGGTCGTCGCCGTTCCCGACGACGAGTCCGGCGTGCCGTCGCCGGTCGTGCTCGTGGTCGAGCTCTCGCCCGAGCCGGTAGAGGCGGCCTGCGTCGTCGTGCGGTCGTCCGACGTCTTGCGAACGGAGCCGGACGTCGAGCTCCGATCTCCTGCCGTCGTGCCGGCGGCTTCGCCGGCAGAGCGCTCGCGTTCGCGAGTCCCGGAGGTGCGGTCGGCCGTCTCCGACTGCGCGCCGTCCGAGCCGCGGGATCGATCCTCGTGTTGCGGCTTCGTCGCGGCAACGACCCGCACAGGATGGGTTGCGGGGCTGGTCCAGACCATCACGTGCGCCCTCGGAGGTGCCGCCTCCGCGATTCGATGCTGCGGCGGCGGGGCCGAGCGGACGGCCGGCGCGGGAGCGTGACCGAGCCCCAGGACGGTCGGCCCGGCGACCGCCCCGCCGGTCACGACCGCGGTGCCGACTCCCACGGCGGCGAGCTTCGCCGCCGCGGGCGCCGCGAGGCCGCCTCCGACGGCACGCGTCACGAACTCCCTCAGCGGCTGCAGCAACGGCGCGGGCGAGAGCGAGGCGAGCGCCTCCTGCAGGCGCGTCTGGAGCCTGCGCCGCGCACGGAAGAGCAGCGACTCGACGGCCGAGGTCGTCAGGGACAGGGTCGCGGCGACCTCCTGATACGAGAGGCCGCGCAGCTCGCGCAGGAGGATCGCCTCGCGCTGTTGCTGCGGGAGCTCGGCGAGCGCGTCGCGCAGCTCGACCGCGTCGTGTCTGCGCACCGCGGCGGCGTGGGCATCGGGAGCCGCCCCGTGCTGCTCGATCTCGACCGGCAGCGGCTCGCGCATGCGGGCCCGCACGCGCGCGAGCGACTCGTTCCGTGCGATCGTCGCGAGCCAGGCCGCCGGCTCACGTGGCGACGAGCCGTTCAGGAGGGCGCGCTGCGCCGAGAGAAACGTCTGTTGGACCCCGTCCTCGGCTTCGACCGGGTCGCGGAGGAGCGAGCGGCAGACGGAGCGCACGAGAGGTGCATGGTCCGCGTAGAGCTGCTCGACACGAGCCGTGACCTCGGGGTCGGGCAGGGAGCCGGCGGCCGGCTGATCGGCGGGGCTGCTCATCGGATCGGTGCGCCAGGGGACGTGACTCATTGGTACCGGCCGTTCGTGGCTCACGCTACATCCCTCATGGGTGTGAGCTTCCGGAGCTTGTAGCGGGCGCGGCGGCCGGCGGGAGCGTGACGACCCTGACCTGCGGTGGCAGCGTGACGACACGAGTCCCCGAGCTCACGGCCGGAACCGCGGCCGAATATGCCGCGGCGGCACCGGCCTGGCGCGCAGCCGCCGCCACCTGCTCGGCGTGGAGCCGCTCGAGCGCCCGAATCCTCGTTTGCCGGTGCCGCAGCTGCAGCCGGTACTCGTGCCACCGCTGCTCGAGCTCGCGCTTCACCAGCCGCGCCTCGCGCGCGAGGCTGCGCTGGCGACGGTCGAGCGCCACGAGCCGCGGGTCGCGTCCTCGCGTGCCCGCCGCGCCGGCCCACGGCTTGGCCGCGATCACGGCCCAGAGGACGAAGAAGACGAGCATCGTCACCGCCGCGACGTAGAGGCGGAGGGCGTTCGAGCCCATCAGTCCCCCCCTCCCGTCGACCCTCCGTCGTCCGTGCCCTCTCCGACGTCGGACGTCCCGTCGTCCGACCGGGACGGCTGCGAAGAGGTGGTCGAGGCCGGCGGCGGGGAGGCGTGGCGGTACGTCACCACGGCCCGCGGCCTCACGTACCTCACGGGTGCTGCGGCCGTCGGAGCCGCCGCTGCGCCCGGCGCTGTCGCCGGCGCCGCGTGCGGGACCGGCGCGTACTTCGGCAGCTTCGGCAGCGCGGGCGGGCGCTTTGCGCGCTCCTGCCGGAGGCTCTTGCTCCAGCGGTCGAGCTTCGCCTGCCGGGAGGCGAGGTCTCGCGGTGCGAGGGATACGGTCTTCGGAGCCGAGACCTTCTGGCCCAGTTGCACGGTCTGAACGGCCGCGAAGAGTCCGGCCGCCGTGGCTGCGCCGAGCACGAGCGCGACGAATGTGGAGTGCAGGCGTGACATTGGCTCCTCCCGAGGCGTGGGCGTCTTCATGAACTGAGAGGCAACTCGGCGAGAAAAACTTGCGCGGCCGGTGCAAGTTTCTGGGACGCATCGCCTCTATGTCCGTGATGGACGTCCTCGCCGCACCGCCGCTCCGCCACCGCTTCCGCGCGATGGGAACCTCGATCGAGCTACTCGTGGAGGCCGACGAGGCCACGACGGCGCTCGCCGCCGCCGAGCAGGAGTTCCACCGGCTCGAGGCGCTCCTCTCCCGCTTCCGCCCCGACTCCGAGCTCTCGCGGCTGAACGCGGAGGGCAGCCTCGCCGCCGGCCCGGACCTCCTCCGCGTGCTCGGGCTCGCGCTCGAGGCCAACGCGCGGACCGGAGGCCGCTTCGACATCACTGTCCACGACGCGCTCGTCGCAGCCGGGTACGACCGGTCGTTCGAGCTCGTTCCGGCCGACGGGGGCGCGCCTGCCGCACCGAGCCCCGGCCGGCCGGCGGGGATCCGCGTCCGGGACGGCATCGTCGAGCTC
Source organism: Gaiellaceae bacterium (assembly GCA_035713675.1). GTDB lineage: Bacteria > Actinomycetota > Thermoleophilia > Gaiellales > Gaiellaceae > Palsa-739. The sequence goes on from DASSZE010000056.1 coordinate 3,271, forward strand.
GGGCCGGGCCTTCGGCTCGATCTGGGCGGCATCGGCAAGGGCTATGCCTGCGAGCGCGCGGCCGAGATCCTCGCCACCGCCGGCCCCTGCCTCGTCAATGCGGGAGGCGACATCGCCACCCGGGCCGGCAGCTGGACCGTCGCGATCGAGACGGCGGAGGAGCCGCTCACGCTCGAGCTCTCCGGCGGAAGCGCGCTCGCGACCTCCGGCCGCGACCTGCGCCGGTGGCGGCGAGCCGGCCGCGAGCTCCACCATCTCATCGATCCAGCGACGGGAGCTCCTTCCGAGAGCGACCTCCTGCGCGTCACGGTCGTCGCGGCCGACGCGGTCGGGGCCGAGGTCACCGCCAAGGCGCTCTTCCTGGCCGGCACGTCTGCCGCCCGCGCGGAGGCCGATCGCGACGGTGTTCCGGCCGTGCTCGTCACGGGCGACGGCGACACGATCCTCGCCGGGGGACTCGCATGAAGACCGATCCGACGTTCTGGCTCCTCGCGCGGGCGAGCGGATTCACCGCCTACGTTCTGCTCGTCAGCTCCGGGCTCGCCGGGCTCGTGCTCAAGTCGCGGCCGCTCGGACGGGCGGTCAAAGCCTCCTCGGTCATGGAGGTGCACCGCTTCCTGACCCTGCTCGGGCTCGGCGCCGTCGCCCTCCACGGCGCGACGCTCGTTCTCGACCGGACACTCCGGATGCCGCTCGCCGGACTGCTCGTGCCAGGGGCCTCCCCGTACCGGCCGGTCGCCGTCGCGCTCGGTGTCGTCTCGGCCGAGCTGATGGCGCTCGTCATCGTCTCGTTCCCGCTTCGTCGGCACCTAGGCCAGAGGACATGGCGGCGTCTGCACTGGGCGACCTATCTCGTCTTCGCGCTCGCCGCGGTGCACGGACTGCTCGCAGGCAGCGACTCGGCACGCCCGTGGAGCCGCGACGTGTATCTCGCAGCCGTCGGCTCCCTCGCATTCGCAGCCGCCTGGCGGGCCCTCTACCGGCCGGCTCGCCCGGCATCCGCAACCGGAAGGAGAACCTGATGTTCAGGATCGTCATCGACGGTTCGACCTGCAGCGGCTTCGGCGACTGCGCCGATCTCGCGCCGGACATCTTCGAGCTCGACACGCACGGCAAGGCACATCTCCGCACCGGGACGAGCGCGGATCCCGCCGTGCTCGAGGCGGTCGCCGCCTGCCCGATGGGCGCGATCAGCGTCGTCGAGGAGGACGCCGCCTAACCGAGGGTGTGTGCGGGCGAGAGAACGCGCTCGCCACAGTCGAATTCCTCGACGGTCAGCCGGACGGTCTCTCCGCAGCCACGGTTGCCGCACTCGCAGGCGTACGGATAGGCGTGATCCCGCTCGCGCGGGCCGTCCGGCGAGGCGAGCCAGGCGCGGATGTTCGCCGCCACGGCTTCGTTCTCCCAGCGCCGCACCGCATGCAGGTCGGCCGCGCCCTCGGGCACGTCGAGCAGGGACTCGACCTCCGAGGCGAGGTCGCGCGTCCCGTCCATCGCGAGCACCGGAAAGCCGCGTTCGTGCGCGAGGGCGGCGACGCGATCGGCGTAGAGGCGATCCTTGACGAGCCGATTCGCGAGCGCCCGGTCTGGGTCGCTCGACGGCATCGGCCGCGGTAGGAGCACCGCGCGCTGCCATTCCGGCGTCGGGTCGAGGAACACCGCCTGGTCGCCGTCCGGCACGAGATCCGGGAGGATCTGCGGCCCCTCGACGACCGTCGGCACGTCCGGCAGCGTGGCGAGATCGTCGAGCGCGAAGCGCATCATCCGCCGCGAGACCTCCTCGAACTCGGCCGCCTGCACCTCGGGCGGCGTCTCAAGCCACTGCTCGTCGGGCGAGGAGCGCAGCTGCCCCCAGCGCTCGTCGTAGGCGTACCAGAAGCTGTCGATCGAGAACCGGCGCAGGCCGTGGCGAACGGCCAGCTCGCGGGCAGTGGTCGTCTTCCCTCCGCCCGTCCCGCCGCCGATCCAGATGCGGCTACTCGTCATCCCGGAACCAGAACAGCGCGAGCGTCCCCGGCCCGGTGTGGGCGCCGATCACCGCGCCGAGCGCGACCACGAGCTCGAGCTCGGCGTGCGGCCGCCGCTCGCGCACGAGCGCCTCGAGCTCGGCCGCGTGCTCCGGCGCGGCTGCGTGCGCGACGGCGAGCCGGAAGGCGGGCTCGTCGCGCGTCTGCGTGTCGAGCGCCTCGGCGAGCTCGGCGAACGCCTTCCGCTCGCCGCGCACGCGCTTGACCGGCACGACCTCGCCGTCCTCGATCGAGAGGACCGGCTTCACGTGCAGCAAGGTGCCGGCGAACGCCGCGGCCTTGCCGATGCGACCGCCGCGCTGGAGGAACTCGAGCGTATCGACCGTGAACAGGAGCCCCCGCTCCCGCCGGTAGCGCTCGACGAGCGCGTCGACCTCCTCGTCGGTCGTGCCGCGGTCGAGCCGCCGCTGGATCGCGAGCGCGAGCATCGCGATCGAGGCCGACGCGGTCTCGGTGTCGATCGGCCGGACGCGCCCGTCGCCGAGCTCCTCGGCGGCGGCCTCCGCGCTCGCGAAGGTGCCCGAGACGCGCGCCGAGACGTGGAGCGAGAAGATCCGTTCGTAGGCGGCGAGCTCGCCGTAGCAGGCGAGGAAGTCCCCCGGAGTCGGCTGCGACGTGGTCGGGAAGACGCGCGACTCGCGCAGCCTCGCGTAGAACTGCGCCGGACCGATGTCGACTCCGTCGCGCAGGCTCTCGTCGCCGAAGCGGACGTACAGCGGCACGACGCGCCAGTTCGGGAAGCGGTCGGCGGCGTCGGGCAGGTCGGCCGTCGAGTCGAGGACGATCGCCGTGTTCGCGCTCGTCAGGTTCACGCCACGGGGGCGGCGTCGAGGATCGCGGCCACGATCTCCTCGAGCTCCTGGTCCTTCGTCAGGCACCCGACCGCGCCGGCCTCGACGAGGGCCTCGCGTTCCGCCGCGTCGGCGGAGGCGGTCAGCGCGACGACGGCGACGCCCGGCAGAGCCTCGATCACCTGCGTCGTGGCCTGGACCCCGTCCATTCCCGGCATCCGGTAGTCCATGAGCACGACGTCGGGCCGGTGCTCGGTCGCGGCCGTGACGGCGGCGGCGCCGTCCCCGACCGAGGCGACGATCTCGACGTCCCCGCGCATGCCGAGCAGGAGCTCGAGCGCATCGCGGAAGACCTCGTTGTCCTCCACGAGCAGGATCCGCACCGGTCGCATCCGGCCGAAGACTATTCCGCTCCGAGCAGAAGGGGGTAGTGCGGCTGGCCTCCCTCGTGCACCTCCACCTCGAGCTCAGGATGGTCGACGGCGAGCCGCTCGACGAGCCCGTCGAGCGGCGGCGGCTCGTCGCCGGTGAGGAGCGTCAGAAGCGTCCGCGGCTGCGCGAGGAGCCGGACGATCACGGCGAGCGCGACGTCGGCGAAATCCTCGCCGCCGGCCACAGGCTCGCCGTCCGCGAGGCCGAGCCAGTCGCCGGACCGGACGGCGAACCCGTTCAGGGAGACGGCGCGCGAGGCACGCGTGACCTCGCCGGTTGCGACCGCGGCTGCGGCTTCGGCCATCTCGGCTGCGTTCTCGGCCGCCGAGCGCGAGCCGTCGTAGGCGACGAGCGCGGCGAGGCCGGCGGGAATGGAGTCGGTCGACACGACCGAGGCGGGTCGTTCCGCCTGCTCGGCGGCGTGCTCGGCCGCGAGCCACACGTTCGAGTTGTTCGGCAGGATCACGGCCTCGTCCGCCTCGAGCCCCTCGACCGCCGCGACGAGCTCTGCCGTGGACGGGTTCGCGGTCTGCCCGCCCTCGACGATCCGGATCGCGCCGACGGGCTCCGCGAGGTTCTCGAACAAGCGGCGGTTCCCCTCCCCCGCGACGACCGCGACGACGCCCGCCTTCGCGCGAGGCGAAGGAACGAGGGAGAGGCGCCGGTCGCGCCGCTCCTGCTGCTCGTGCATGTTGGCAATCTCGATGCCCTCGATCGTCCCCGCGACGGTGCCGAGCGAGAGCGCGGCGCCCGGGTCGTCGGTGTGGACGTGCACCTTGACGGCCGTGTCGTCGCCGACGACGACGAGCGAGTCGCCGAGCCCCTCGAGCTGCGCCTCGAGCTCGTCGCGGTCGAGCTCCTCCCCCTCGACCACGAAGACGGTGCAGTAGCGGTAGCGCGAGGGCTCGAGGTGCACCGCCTCGAGGCCCACCGGCGCGACCGCCGCGGGCGCCGCGGGCACCGCCTCGCCGGTCACCGCGCCGGCCAGCCCGCGGAGGAGCTCGACCAGACCCGCGCCTCCGGCGTCCACGACGCCTGCCTCGCGCAGGACGTCGAGCTGCTCCGGGGTGCGCGCGACGGCCTCCTCCCCGTGCCGCACGAGCTCGACGAGCAGCGCGCCGAGGGGCTCGGGATCGTCGGCGCGCCGCTCGGCCTCCTCCGCGAGCTCGCGGACGACCGAGAGCATCGTCCCTTCGACCGGCCGGCGCACCGCCCGGTAGGCGGCGTCGGATGCTCCACGCAGCGCCTTCGCCGTGAGCCGCGGGTCGACGCCGTTCGGCGCATCGGCGAGGACGTCCGCGACACCGCGGACGATCTGCGACAGGATCACGCCCGAGTTCCCGCGTGCTCCCATGAGCGCGGCGCGGGCGACGGCGTGCGCGAGTGCCGGCCGGTCGCCCGGCTCCGCCGCGTCGACGGCATCCGCGACCGCGCGCACGGTCAGCGTGAGGTTGGTGCCGGTGTCGCCGTCGGGGACGGGATAGACGTTGAGGTCGTCGATGCGGCCGCGGCTGGCCTCGAGCGACGCGAGCGCCGAGCCGACGAGGCCGCGCACCCGCTCGAGATCGGCCCCGGCGCTCACTTCCCTCCTGTGCGGACGTCGTCGACGTGCACCTCGACCGTGCGCACGCCGAGCCCGGTCAGCCGCTCCACCTCGTAGGCGATCCGGTTGCGGACGCTCGACGCGACCTCGGCCAGGTTCAGGCCGTACTCGACGACGACGTGGAGGTCGATCGTCACCTCGCCGCCTTCGCGGCCGATCTCGATGCCGCTCGGGCGGCCGCGCGCGCGTGCGAGCCGCCCCCGCAGCGAGCCCTTCAGCCCGACCACCCCGTAGCACTCGACCGCCGTCTCCGCGACGATCTGGGCGATTGCCTCGCTCGAGATCGTGATCCGCCCGAGTCGCGAGGAAAGCGCGTGCCCCGCCTCCATCGTTCGGTTGGACGCTGTCGCACGGCAGGCGGTTGCGGAGCAGAATCCCGCCATGAGCGACGACAACATCTGGACGGACGAGTGGGACGAGGGCGAGGACTGGTCAGGCGGCGGCGGCAACGCCAAGCGGCTGCCGCGGGCCGAGCGGCTCGGGGCGAGCGTCTACGAGATCGGGCCGGGCAACGTCGTCCCATATCACTTTCATCACGCCTCCGAGGAGATGCTCGTCGTCCTCGACGGCGAGATGACGATGAAGACGGAGGACGGCGAGCGGCCGGTGCGGCGCGGCGAGGTCGTGATCTTCCCCGTCGGGCCGGCGGGCGCCCACGGGTTCCGTAACGACGGCGACGGGCCGTGCCGCTACCTCATGGCCGACTCCAAGCAGCAGCCCGAGGTCGCCGAGTATCCGGAGCTCGGCCAGATCACGGTGCAGGGCCCGTCAGGGTCTCAGACGGGCGAGCGGCTCTGGTTCATCCACGACGTCGGGAACGCCGCGGAGAGCTAGAGCGCCTTCTGGACCTTGCCGGCCTTGAGGCAGCGCGTGCAGACGTACGCGCGCGTCGGCTTGCCGCCGATCACGACGCGGACGCGCTGGAGGTTCGGGTCGAAGCGCCGCTTCGTGGCGACCATCGAGTGGCTGCGGTGATGACCGAAGCCGGGCTTCTTGCCGCAGATCGCGCACACCTTGGACACGGCGGCCCAGGATAGCCGGGACCACCCCGCCCCCGCCGGGGGACTGTCTCCTCGGGACAGGTCCTGGTGCCAGGCACCGGGACGTGTCCGAAGCGGCCCGGTACCGACTCGTACTCCGGCTTTGCGCGTGGTGCTATCCGTAACGGGCAGGTCCGCGTGCCTGGCACCGGGACGTGTCGCCTCCGGACACTGTCCCGCGGGGCGTGCGCTTGAGCCGCTAGCCGGACTTCGCCTGCTCGCGGACCTGGGCGAAGAGGTCGGCCATCTCGAGCGCGGCGCGGGCGGCGTCTGCGCCGCGGTCGACGCGGGCCTCGGCCTGTTCGGCCGTGTCGACCGTGAGGACGCCGAAGGCGACGGGGACGCCGGTCTCGAGCCCTGCGAGCTGAATGCCCGACGCGGCTTCGCCGGCGACGTAGTCGAAGTGGGCGGTCTCGCCGCGGACGACGCAGCCCAGCGCGATCACGCACGAGTAGCGGCGCGTCTTGGCGAGCGCCATCGCCCCGATCGGGAGCTCGAACGCTCCCGGCACCGGCATCACGGTGATCCGCTCCTCCTGCACCCCGGCGGCGGAGAGCGCCGCGAGCGCCGACTCGAGCAGGCGGTTCGAGATCTCGCCGTTGAAGCGTGAGACGACGACGCCGACGGTCCGCTCCGCTCCCGACGGCGATCCCTCGAGCACGTTGACCCCGTCCGGGATGTCGAGCTCGCCGGGGACGTGCACGGCCGTCGCGACCGCCGGTTCCTCGGCGACTGCCGCCTCCTCGTCCTCGACTGCGGGCTCCGGCTCCGCCTCCGCCTCCGCCTCCACGGACTCGGCTACCGCCGCTGCCTCCGGCTCGGGGTCGGCCGAGCTCTCGGGCGCGGGCTGCTCGTCGGCCGGCTGCGGCCAGCCGGGAGGATCGGCGACCGGCGGCTCCGGCTGCTGAACCTGCTCCTCTTGTGCCGGCGCGTCGCCCGGCCAGAAACCCTCGGTCGCGCTCATTCGCCCTCCGGTCCGAACTTGAGATCCTGGTGGTGCAACTTGTGCCCGAGCTTATCCCGCTTGGCGGCCAGATAGCGAACGTTCTCGGGATGAGGGGGCATCTCGATCGGCACCTGCTCCGTCACCTTCAGCCCGTACGCCTCGACGCCCGAGACCTTCTTCGGGTTGTTCGTGAGGAGGCGCATGGTCGTGATGCCGAGGTCGGCGAGGATCTGGTTGCCGATGCCCCACTCGCGCTCGTCGGCCGCGAAGCCGAGCGCGAGGTTCGCGTCGACGGTGTCGAGGCCGTGCTCCTGCAGCTCGTACGCCCGGAGCTTGTTGAGCAAGCCGATGCCGCGGCCCTCCTGGGCCATGTAGAGCAGGACGCCGTGGCCCTCGGCGGCGATTGCGGCGAGCGCCGCCTCGAGCTGCTCGCCGCAGTCGCAGCGGAGCGAGTGGAAGACGTCGCCGGTCAGGCACTCGGAGTGGACGCGGACGAGCGGGTTGTCCCCGACGTCGCCCATGACGAGAGCGAGATGGTCGCGCCCGGTGAGCGTCTCGCGGAAGGCCGTGGCGGTGAAGAGGCCGAACTCGGTCGGCAACTGGATGGACACGACGCGCTCGACGAGCTTCTCGGTGCGCCGCCGGTACTCGATCAGGTCGGCGACCGTGATCATCCGCAACCCGTGGTGTTCGCAGTACGGGACAAGATCCGGGACGCGGGCCATCGTCCCGTCTGGGTTCATGATCTCGCAGACGACTCCGGCGGGGACGAGGCCGGCGAGCCGCGCGAGGTCGACAGCGGCCTCGGTCTGGCCGGCGCGACGCAGCACGCCGCCGTCCCGTGCTCGCAGCGGGAAGACGTGGCCAGGCTGGACGAGGTCGTGTGCCGTGGACTCGGGGGAGATCGCGACCTGGATCGTGTGCGCGCGGTCGGCGGCCGAGATCCCGGTCGTGACACCCTCGCGGGCCTCGACCGAGACGGTGAACGCCGTGCCGAGCGGCGCCTCGTTCCTCTGGGTCATCTGCGGCAGGCCGAGCTCCTCGCAGCGCTCGCCGGTGAGGCAGAGGCAGATCAGCCCGCGCGCGTGGGTCGCCATGAAGTTGACCGCGTCGGGCGTCGCGAACTGCGCCGCGCAGACGAGATCGCCCTCGTTCTCGCGGTCGGGATCGTCGACGACGACGACCATCTTCCCGTCGCGGATGTCCTCGACGGCCTCCTCGACCGTCGCGAACGGCGTGACCGCGGAGCTCATTGCAGCCTCGCCGCCAGCAGCCGCTCGACGACCTTCGCGAGCACGTCGGTCTCGAGGTTGACGCGGTCGCCCGACTCGAGCCGGCCGAGCGTCGTGACCTCCAGCGTGTGCGGGATCAGGGCGACCTCGAACCCGTCGTCGTCGAACGCGGCGACGGTGAGCGAGACGCCGTCGACGGCGATCGAGCCCTTCTCGAGGCAGTAGCGGACGACGCTCTCCGGCGCGTCGAACCAGATCCGGCGGCTCTCCTCCTCGGGCTCGACGGAGCGGACGCGGCCGACGGCGTCGACATGGCCCTGCACGACATGGCCGCCGAGCGGGTCGCCGACGCGCAACGCCGGCTCGAGGTTGACGGCGTCCCCCGGCTCGAAACCGCCGAGCGCGGTGCGCGAGTTCGTCTCGGGGACGACGTCGAACGCGAGCCGCCCCCCGGTCGCGTCGACCACCGTGAGGCAGACGCCTGCGACCGACACCGAATCGCCGACCGCGACGCTCGCCGCCGTTTCGGGACCGGCGACCACGAGGCGAGAGCCGTCGAAAGCAGCGACGGTTCCGAGTTCGCGGACGATTCCGGTGAACATCGGCACAAGCGTAACCGTGCGGGTTTGCCGTAACGGAGTCAGCGGGCGCGCGGACGTTCCTGGAGACACCCCGAGCGATGCTGCGGGTGCGGGCCCGCGGCAGCGACTCCCCGACGGGCCCGCTTCACGGTTCGTGGAGGTAGGCCTCGAGGAGCACGTCTTCGCCGGACTGCACGGCGCGGAGGTGCAGCAGCTCGAGCGGCCGGTCGAGCCCGCCGAACGCGTACTGCCCCTCGCCCGCGAGAACGGGCGCGACGAAGAGGAGCAGCTTGTCGACGAGGCCCGCGGAGAGAAAGGCGGTCGCGAGCGTCGGCCCGCCTTCGAGCAGGAGCGACTGGGCTCCCTCCGCCGCCAGCGCGCGCAACTCCTCGTCGAGCGGCCCGGTGCGCAGCTCGAGCTCCGAGCCGGCGGGGAGCGGGCCGTGCCCGAAGGCGAGCCGTCGCGGCTGCCGGGCCGCGTCGACGCCGCGGGCATCGAGCCGCGGGTCGTCGGCGCGTACCGTCCCCATCCCGACGGCGACGGCGTCCGACTCCGCGCGCAGCTCGTGCACCCGCCGGCGCGACTCCTCGCCCGACACCCAGCGGCGGCCGGGCACCGTGACCCGGCCGTCGAGCGTGACCGCCGCCTTGTAGGTGACGAACGGCCGGCCGCGCGACTTCCAGACGCGCCAGGCCTCGTTCTGGCGGCGCGCGTCGAGGTCGTCGAGCAGCTCCACCTCGATCCCGGCGGCGCGAAGCCGTTCGATCCCACGGCCGTCGACGACCGGATTCGGGTCGCGGGCGCCGACGACGGCGCGGGCGATCCCGGCCTCGACGACCGCGTCGGCGCAGGGAGGCGTGCGGCCGTGGTGCGAGCAGGGCTCCAGCGTGACGTACAGGGTGGCGCCGCGGGCCGCGTCCCCGGCCCGCTCGAGCGCGATCACCTCGGCATGGCGGACGGCGTCGTACTCGTACCAGCCCTCCCCCACCACCTCGTCGTCGCGCACGACGACCGCGCCGACGAGCGGGTGGTCGCCGGTCTTGCCGCGCCCGCGCTCGGCGAGCGCGAGCGCCTGCCCGAAGTGGCTCACGCCACTGCCTGGACGAGGCCCCGGTACGAGCCCGCCGGGTCGCCTCGCCCGAAGACGGCCGACCCGGCCACGAGGAGCGTCGCCCCCGCCGCGTGCGCAGGTCCGATCGTCTCGGCGTCGATCCCGCCGTCGACCTGCACGCGGACGTGCTCCGGCAGCGCCGCCCGCAGCCGCGCGATCCGGTCGATGGCGTCCGGCATGAACTTCTGGCCGCTGTAGCCGGGATGGATGCTCATGCAGAGGACGAGGTCGGCATCCACCGACGCGGCCGCGACGTCCTCCGGCTCGCTCTCGGGGTTGAAGGCGACGCCGGCGCCGAGCCCGTGCCCGCGTGCCGCCGCGATCGTCGCGGGCACGTCGTCGACGACCTCGAAGTGGAAGGTGACGCTGTCACCGCCGGCGCGTGCGATCTGCGGGAAGTGGCGCAGCGGGTTGTCGACCATGAGATGGCAGTCGAGCACCGCGCCGGCCTCGTGCACGAGCGGCGCGATCGACTCGAGCACAACCGGCCCGATCGTGATCGGCTCGACGAAGTGACCGTCACCGATGTCGAAGTGGAAGATCCGGCAGCCCGCGTCGAGCAGCGTCTGCACCTGCTCGCCGAGCCGCGCGAAGTCGGCCGCGTACAGCGACGGCTCGATCTCGACCGGCCGCGCCCACTCCTGCCAGCTCATGCCGGCGATCGTAAGCGCGCGACGAAGAAGCCGCTCGTGCCATGTACGTGCGGCAGCGTGAGCAGGAACTCCGGCCGCGACGGATGCGTGAACGCGGGCCACTCCTCCCCCAGTGGCAGGGCCTCGAGGCCACTCGCGTCGACAACCGACTCGCACTCGTCGGGGTTCAGCGTGCAGACGGAGTAGACGATCGTGCCGCCGGGACGGGCGCGCTCCGCGGCAGAGCGGACGAGCGCGAGCTGCAGATCCGGGAGCGGCGTCGCGCGCCAGCGGAGGTCGGGCCGCTGCGCGAGGACGCCGAGGCCCGAGCACGGCGCGTCGACGAGGACGCGGTCGAAGCCGTCGAGCTCCGGCGGGAGGGCGGTGCCGTCGGCCTCGACCACCGCGACGTCGCGACGGCCCATCGTCGCAAGGTTGTCGCGCAGCTCACGCGCACGGGCCGGATCGATCTCGACCGCCGTCACGTCGCCCCGCAGCCGACCCGTCTTGCCGCCCGGCGCGGCGCAGAGATCGAGCACGCGCTCCCCGTCCTGCGAGCCGACGCACAGCCCGGCGAGCTGGGAGCCGCGGCTCTGCGGCCAGATCCGGCCCTCGGCGACGAGCGCCTCGTCGACGCGATCGACGCGGTACGCGCCCGGGACGTCCGTCTCCTCGGCGCCGGCCGGAGGCTCGCCGCGCACGAGGCGCACGACCGTCTCGAGCGGCTCGTTCATCGCCTGCATCAGCTCGATCGCGCCGTCCTCCCCGAACACGCGCACGAACGTCTCGTGGATCCAGTCGGGGTACGACTCCTTCAGCGGCCCCTCGGGCAGCGAGTCGAGCAGCGGCCGGATGCCGCCCGCGAGCCGCCGCATGACGGCGTTCGTGAAGGCCACCGCGCGCTCGAGGCGCGCGCGGCGTACGAGCTCGACGGACTCGTTCGCGGCCGCGTGCGGCGCGACGTCCGTGTAGCCGAGCTGGTACGCGCCGAGCCGCAGCGCCGCCCGCACCGGCGGGTCGAGCTTTCGCACCGGCCGCCGGCCGAGCGTCTCGATCGCATGGTCGAGCGTCCGCACCCGCTGGACGGAGCCGTACGCGAGCCGCTGCGCGAACGCGCGCTCGCGCTCGTCGAGCCCTTCCGCCGCGCCGCGGAAGGCGCGGTCGGCGTACGCGTCCTGCTCGAACACGCGCATGAGCACCTCGTACGCGGCGCGACGGGCGGGCGAGATCACGTGCGGCAGACGAGGATCGCCCAGCCCATCACGGCCCGCTCCCAGCGCAGGTAGCGGTCGCGGTCGGCGGCGCCGCGGGCTCGAAACTCCTCCGCCTGCGGATGGTCCGGATTCGTCGCGAGCCAGCGGTCGAGCGTCTGCCAGTGAAGCGACTCGTAGCGGTCCCAGTCGTCCTCGGAGGACGCGATGAGCGAGACGACGCGCACGCCGGCCGATTCCGCACGCTCGACGGTCTCCGCCAGCGGCAGCCAGTCGTCCTCGGCGGTCCGCCTCTCCGCGCCCGACGCGGGCTCGGGCGGAAGCGGCCAGACACGCCAGTACGGCTCCCCGACGCCGAGGAGCGGCGCTGCCGGCCGGAGGCGCTCGAGCGTCGGGACGAGCCCGCCGTAGACGAACGTGGCTCCGAGACAGAGCGCGGCGTCGTAGCGGCCGGGCTCGAACGTCGCGGCGTCGGCCTCGACGAACTCGATCCGGTCCTCGAGCCCCGCCCGGCCGATGCGTTCCCGCGCCGAGGCGAGGAACTCCGGCGCGCGCTCGACGCACGTGATCCGGCAGCCGAACTCCTGCGCGAACACGAGCGCAGGCCCGCCGCGGCCGGACGCGATGTCGAGGACGTGCGAAGCGGGACCGAGGCCGAGCCGCTCGCCGAGCAGCCGGATCTTGGCCGCGCTCGTCGGGTTCTGGATCTCGTGTTCCGACTCGACCACGGCATGCCACCAGAGCGTCATCTGCGGCCTCGCAGGTACGCGTCGTAGTCCATCCGCCGGCCGCCGGCCGGCTGCACCTCGAGCGGCTCGAACGCGCCGTTCTCCCCCACCCGTGCCCGCCAGACGATCAGGTCGCCGAGCCGCGCGCCGATGTGCGGCGACAGCGCGCGCACGCGGTTCACGAGCTCCTGCGCGGGCGCGCCGGGATCGAGGTCGCGGTCCTCGGGCCGGATCTTCTCCGCGTACGTGACGCCCTCCTCGAGCTGTGGGACGAACCGCAACTCGTCCTGCAGGAGCACGTCGCCGAGCAGCTCGGCCGCGAGCTCGGCCGCCTTCGCGTACACCGCGCCGGCGTCGTCGTCCGGGCCGATCGGGAACGCCTGCCGCGCCGCGACCGGTCCAGCATCGAGGGCCTCGACGGTGCGGTGGATCGTCACGCCGGTCTCGTCGTCGCCGGCCAGCAGCGCGCGCTCGACCGGAGCGGCTCCGCGCCAGCGCGGCAGCAGCGACGGATGGACGTTGAGCCAGAGTGCTCGCTCGAGCAGCTCGTTCGGGATCAGGAGCCCGTAGGCACAGACGACGACCCTGGCCGCCGCGAGCTCGACCGAGCCGTCGAGCCGGTCCGGCTGCGCGACCGGAATGCCGAGCCCCTCCGCGACCTCCTTCGCCGGCGGCGCCCCCACGCGCCGGCCGCGGCCGCGCGGCTTGTCCGGGCGCGTGAGGAGCTGCACGACGTCGTGCTCGGCCGCGAGCCGCTCGAGCACGTCCGCGCCGAACGGCGCGGTCGCGGCGACCGCGATCCGGGCCACGGCTAGCCGAGGACGATGCGCGGGCGCAGGGTCGCGAGCGCCTCGCGCCGCGCCTCGGGCGTCGTACGGTCGAGGATCAGGACGCCGTCGAGGTGGTCGGTCTCGTGCTGGGCGACGCGCGAGTACGGCTCCTCGAGCTCGTAGCGCACGTCCGCGCCGGTCTCGTCCTTCCCGGCGATCGCGATCTTCGCCGGCCGCTCGACCGGCAGCAGCACGCCCTGGATCGAGAGGCAGCCCTCGTCGTCGACCGTCGTCACCTCGCCGCTCTCGACGATCTCGGGGTTCGCGAGGGCGACGACGTCGTCGTCGCTGACCTGGAACACGAACAGCCGCTGGAGGACGCCCACCTGCGTCGCGGCGAGGCCGATCCCGTTCGCGTCGACCATGAGCTGCTTCATGCGGTCGGCGAGCCGCCGCAGGTCGTCGTCGAACTCCTCGACCGGGTGGGCAGTCATCTTCAGCGCCGCGTCGGGATACTGCCGGATCTGGGCAAGGGCGACCCTGCGTCGCGCCTCCTGCTCGGGATCGAGCTTCTCCTCTTTGATCTGTCCCTCGATCTCCGCCACAGCGACGTGACTGTACCCTCGCGCCGTGGACCCCAGGACGCTTCGGGAGATCATGGGGCAGGGCGCGACGCGGCCGGAGACGCCCCGCGAGCGCGAGGAGCGCGAGCGGCTCGAGGCGGATCTCGAGACGAGCCCGGTGCGCGGGACGCCGCTCCGGCAGCGGATCCGGAACTTCCGGCCCGACGCCGAGTCGGCGGTGCGCGCGCTCGGAGGGCCGACGGTCTGGATGCGGCGGCTGCGGGCGATCGAGGACTTGATAGAGCAGCACGAGCGGCAGCTCGGAGAGGCCTGGCGCTCCCTTGCGGAGCAGCTCGAGGATCCCGGGGCGTTCGCGGCCGCGTGGCGGGAGCTCGCGGGCAACTGGAGCTTCGCCGAGCTCAACGAGCTGATCGACGGCCACAACCGCAACTTCCCGGCCGAGGCCCGGCTCGCGATGGATCCGCGCACGCGCGACTTCGTCCGCGTCAACGGACGCCCCTACGCGCGCGAGCCGCTCGACGCGCGCTGGATCCTCGAGCGCTTCCCGCCGGACCGCGCCCAGGCGCTCGCATGATCCGGCCGCTGCAGCCGGAGGACTGCGACGAGCTCGCGGCGCTCTACCTCGCCAACCGGGACTTCCTCGCGCCGTTCGAGCCGACCCGCCCGCCCGAGTTCTTCACGGGCCACGGGCAGCGCGAACGGCTCAAGCGCCAGCTCGAGGGCGAGACGCACCCGTTCGCGATCTTCGACAACGACGCGATCGCGGGGACGATCAACCTCTTCAACATCGTCCGCGAGAGCCTCCAGAGCGGGACGATCGGCTACTGGATCGACCGCGCGCGCAACGGCCGCGGGCTCGCGACCGGCGCGGTCGGCGAGATCGTCGGGTACGCGTTCGGCGGGCTCCAGCTCCACCGAGTCGAGGCGGCGACGCTCGTCGACAACCTCTCGTCGCAGCGCGTGCTGGAGAAGAACGGCTTCGAGCGGATCGGGCTCGCCCGTCGCTTCCTGCGCATCGACGACGAGTGGCGGGACTTCTTCCTGTTCCAGCGGCTCGCGGACGACTAGCGGCGGTTCTCGATGTGCTGCGAGGCGCCTTCGACCTGGGGCAGCCAGGGCTCGCGGCGCTTGATCCAGAGCTCGGCGACCGGCTGAAGCTCGAACGGCGCCTCGTCGAGCGAGCCGAGCTGGAGCTCGACGCCCTCCGGGTAGAGCGCGAACAGGCGCCCACCGCACCGCGGACAGAAGCTGTCGTGGCGGAACGTGGCGTACTCGCCGGTGGCCTCGAACGCGTCGAGCGGCCAGTGGCCGTAGATGGTGTAGGTGCTCCCCGAGCGCTTCCGGCAGTCGCCGCAGTGGCAGCGCCCGACGTGGAGCGGCTCGCCGCGGACGGTGTAGCGGACCGCGCCGCAGAGACAGCCGCCGGTGCGGACCCTCTCCTCCATCGGCGGGAGCCTAGACGGACTGCGGATCGACGTCGACGACCGCGTTGAGACCGGCGCGGCGCATGGCGGGGGCGGCGGCCGCAAGCAGCGCAGCGGCGCGGGAGGCGAGCGCACGCGGCCGGTCCGTCTTGCCGACGAGCTGAGCGCGGTGACGGCCGCGCAGCCTGAGCAGCGGCGCGGGGCCGAGCAGCTCGAACTCCTGCAGGCCCGTCTTCAGCTCCTCGAGGGCGCGGGCCGGGTCAGCCGCGTCCGGACCGGAGACGAGGATGCGGACGAGGTGGCGGAAGGGCGGGTAGCCGAGCGCGCGGCGGCGCTCGAGCTCGCCCGCGAGGAAGCCGGCGACGTCGTGCCGCGCGGCATGCCGCACCGCGCGCGACTCGGGCTGGAACGTCTGCACGAGGACGCGGCCCGGCGCATCGCGGCCGCTGCGGCCGGCGAGCTGCGTGAGGAGCTGGAACGTCCGCTCCTCGGCGCGGAAGTCCGGCAGGCCGAGCCCGGTGTCGGCGTCGACGACCGCCGCGAGCTCGACGCCCGCGAAGTGGTGGCCCTTCGCCACCATCTGCGTCCCGACGAGCACTGCGCGCTCGGCGCGGGCGAAGCGCTCGAGCGCGTCGCGCAGCTGCTCCGGCTTCGCGACCGCGTCGGCGTCGAGGCGGATCCGCTCGAGCTCGGGAACGTGCTTCTCGAGCTCGCGCTCGAGCCGCTGCGTGCCGGCGCCGATGCGCGCGAGCTCGGGCGAGCCACACGCAGGGCACGTCTCCCCCGCCGGCTCGCGCGCGCCGCAGTGGTGACAGCGCAGGGATCGGTCGCCGTGCAGCGTGAGTGCTACGTCGCAGTTGGGGCAGCGGCGGGTCGCGCCGCAGGCGCGGCAGTGCAGTGCCGGCGCCATCCCACGCCGGTTGAGCAGCAGGATCGCCTTGCCACCTCCTTCCGCGAGCCGGCCCAGCTCGGCGAGGAGCGGCGCAGAGAGCGGATAGCCGCTCTCGTGACGCAGGTCGACGACGCGGACCGTCGGCATCGGCGCCGCGATCCGCCCGCCGAGCTCGAGGCGCTCGAGCGCCTGCCACGACTCCGGCCGCGGCGTCGCCGAGCCGAAGATCGCGACGGCCCCCTCGAGCGAGGCCCGCTTCGCTGCGACGGTACGGGCGTCGTAGCGCGGATCCGACTCCTGCTTGTACGAGCCGTCGTGCTCCTCGTCGACGCAGATCACGCCGAGCGACGAGAGCGGGGCGAACACCGCCGAGCGCGCGCCGACGACGACCGACGCCTCCCCGGAGACGATCCGCTCCCGTTCGTCCCGCCGCTCCGCCTCGGAGAGGCCCGAGTGAAGCAGCGCGACGCGGTCGCCGAAGCGCGCGCGGAAGCGGCCGAGCGTCTGCGGCGTGAGCGCGATCTCCGGCACGAGCACGATCGCGCCACGGCCCGCTGCGAGCGCGGCCTCGCAGGCGCGGATGTAGACCTCGGTCTTGCCGCTGCCGGTCGCACCGGCGAGGAGAACGTTTCCGCCGCCGGTCGCCAGCAGCTCCCTGATCCGCGAGAGCGCCCGCTCCTGTGACTCCGACAGCTGCGCGGGCGCAGGCTCCGCGGGCAGCGCTGCGGACACGGTCACCTCTCGCCGCTCGCCGCGCCGCGCGCGCTGCTGCGGCGCGATCAGCGCGAGCGCGCGGGCCGGCGTCGAGCCGTAGTAGTCGGCGAGCCAGAGAGCGAGGTCGACGAGCGACGGCGAGAGCGTCTCCAACACCCGCTCGGCCGCGACCGGCTGGACGTCGGGCGGCGCCTCCGCGTCGGCGTCGACGACGACGCCGCGCCGCCGCGCGTTGCCGAAGGGAATCGCGACGACGGCGCCCTTCCCCACGTCGTCGCCGATCTCGTACGTGAACGGCCGCGCGAGGGCGCGCGCGCTGACGATCGGGTAGACGGAGGCTAGGCGCGACACGGGCAGCGAGCGTAGCCGCGTCCGTGGTCGGAGCCTGCGCCGGGCCGATAGCGTGCGCGCGTGTCGCCCGACTGGCCCCTCGAGACGAGCCGCCTCACGTTGCGCCCGTTCGTGGCGGACGATCTCGAGGCCTTCCACGCGATGCGCGCGGACGAAGAGGTCGCGCGCTACCTCTACCAGGGGCCGCTGATCGAGGCCGAGAGCCGCGACCTCCTGAACCGCAAGATCGCCGGGGCGACGTGGCGCAGCGAAGGCGACTGGCTCTCGGCCGCGGTCGTGGTGCGCGAGTCGGGGCTCACGGTCGGCGACGCCGCCCTCTGCTGGGTCAGCGAACGCGACCGGACGGCGGAGATCGGATTCGTCTTCGATCCGCGTCACCAGGGCAACGGCTACGCCACCGAGGCCGCCGGCGCCCTGCTCGAGTGGTCGTTCGAAACCGCCGGGATGCACCGGGTCATCGGGCGGCTCGAGGCCCGCAACACCGCCTCGGCCCGGGTGCTGGAGAAGCTCGGCATGCGCCTCGAGGCGCACTTCGTCGAGAACGAGTGGGTGAAGGACGAGTGGCAGAGCGAGCTCGCCTACGCGATTCTCGACCGCGAGTGGACGAACCGAACGGCCGGATAGCACGTCTCAAAGAGGCGTGGAGAAGAAACTCCTCCTCACACTCACGGCGATCTCGGTCGCGCTTCTCTCCACGGGCCTCGCGGGCGCTACGCGAGCCGCGAAGGCGCTCAAGGTCAGCCGCTGTCCGGGGCCGCCGAACGCCGAGGTCGTGCAGGCGGTCGACGGGCGCTACGTCTACGAGGCCTGGATCGGCTGTCGCCGTGGCATCGGCTTCGCCCGCTCGACCGACGGCGGGCGGAGCTTCGGTCCGGCGCGAGCCGTTCGCGGCTCGCATCGCGCCGGGCTGCACACGTGGGACCCCGCGATCGCCGTCGCACCGAACGGCACGGTCTACGTCGCGTACATGATCGGCCCGCGCGAGGGCGCGACCGACAGCTCGGCGCCGATGAGACCGGCCGTCGCGGTCTCGCACGATCACGGCCGGTCGTTCGACCGCGTGTCGCTGCTGCCGGTACCGGCCTCGGCGAAGCCGAACTGGGGCGACCGCGAGTTCGTCGCCGTCGGCCGCAACGGAGTCGTGTACGTGACCTGGGACTACGGCCCCCGGAGGGACGAGGTGCGGATCGTCTGTCCCCCGACGGGCAGCTGCTACTTCACGGGCGGCGACTTCAACGCCGTGCTCCAGCGCTCGTCGAACGGCGGCAGGACGTGGACCGCCGTCGTGCCGATCAGCCCGGGCTTCCCGCTCGGCGGCGTCTACAGCGCCCCGATCGTCGCGGAGCCGGACGGGACGCTCGACGTCCTCTACTGGCAGCACCCGACGAACGCGCGGACCCTTGCCGTCTCGCCGGGGCGCCAGTACTTCACGAGCTCGCAGGACGGCGGCAACACGTGGTCGCCGCGGGTGGCGGTCGGCGCGGAGGCGGGGTCGATCGGGCTCCGGGACTGGTGGATCGACGGCTCGCTCGCTGTCGACCCGGCCGGGATCCTCTACGCGGCGTGGGACACGCAGCAGGGCCCGCGCGACACCGCCTGGCTCGCCTGGTCGAAGGACGGCGGCAAGCACTGGTCACTGCCGCTCCGGGCGGCCTCGAGCCGGTCCGGGCACCTGACCGAGGTCGCCGCCGCCGGCCGCCGCACCGTCTACGTCGGCTGGCAGACGATCGTGCGCGGCAAGGGCTACGCGACGTTCCTGCGGCGCTTCTCCCTCGGCAAGGGCTGGACGGGCCCGGCCGCGCGGGTCTCCCCCGCCTACGGCAGGCCGAGTGTGTGGCCGGGCGACACGTTCGGCCTCTCGACGAGGAACGGCTCGGCGCTCCTGAGCTGGGGCAGCGCGATCCACGGCCGGCCGGCCTCCGACATCTACTTCGCGACCGCGAAGCTGCCCTAGTACGCGGCGCCGCGCCGCCTGTACGCCTTCTGCGCCTGGCGACCGGAGTACGAGAGCAGGTCGAGGAAGACGCCCAGCGCGACGGCGATCCAGTTCGCGCCGTGGACCCCGCCTGCGCTCCAGACGATCGTGTACATCAGGGTCGTCCACGGGAAGAAGATGATCCCGAGCAGCGGCCACCACCAGTGCGCGAACACGACCTGGATGCGGTGGCCGAAGATCCATTCGAGCACGAGGACCAACCGCGGCCCGAATGCGAACAGCGCGAGCAGAAGGCAACACATGGCACAAGTCTCCCGCTCGCGTCGGACGGAGGGTCAGAAGTCGTCGCGGAGGCAGTCGTTCCAGCCGACGATCGAGAAGCCGAGACGCTCGAGTATCGGTCTCGACATGGCTCCGGCTCCGACGGTCAGCGCAGGCGTCCCGCGCGCGACCGCCGCGTCCCAGCGGGCCCTGACCAGCGACCGGTAGACGCCTCGGCCCCGATGATCGGGATGCGTGCCGCTTCCGCTGAGGAACGCGGCCTTCGCGCCGAACATCGCACCTCCGTAGCCGACGACCTCGCCGTCGACGAGCGCGACGAATGCCGCGGCTCCTCCCTCCTCGGACTGGAACGGCCAGAGGAGCTCCGATCGCGCGTCGAAGGCTGCCGCGAGCTCGGCGTCGACGCCGAAAGCTGCGGAGGTGACCCGAAACCCCGCCGCGAATTCCTCGAGGGTCCGGGCGCGGTGCGAATCGACGTCGGACGGCCCCGCCGGCGGAGGCTCGAGGAGGGCCATCGACGCGAAGCGAGGCTCGAACGGCGCCTCGTCGTGCGGCTCCAGCCCGAGCTCCCGCAGCCGCTCCGCGAGACCGAGGGGCTCCGCCGCCTCGGGGACGAACCAGACCCCGCGCGTCCGTCCCTCCCGGCGCAGGAGGTCGCGCACCTCCTCGACGACGATCCCGAGCTCCGCGGCCGCGATCTTCTCCGGGCAGACGAACCCGAACGGCGCCGTCGCGTCCAGGCCGACCGGGACGCCCGACACCACGACCTGCCGGTCCGGGTGGCCGGCCGGCGGCGGCAGGACGTCGCTGAGCGGGAAGAGCGCCGCCCGCCTGACGGCGGCTAGAGCCCCGGCCCCCACGTCTGCGCGGCGTTCCGGTCCTTCGCCCGCTCGAGCCCACCGTCCGGTGACGGCTTGGTCACGTGCTCGCGCTCCTGCTCTGCCGACCACGTTCGGACCGACCCGTCTTCCTCCAGCGACGCGCGAACGGGGACGCCGTCGTCCTTCAGCCGCCGCATGACGGCCCACCACACGAGAGCGATCAGGACGACGAAGACGACCAGCGCGGCGATGACCATGGCCCGAGACCGGATGGTACTCCGGCGCGGCGGGCCCCATTCTGGGAAGGTCTTGTCGGTGCAGGACACGACGTGTCATATGTCCATCTCGCTCGACGGCTTCGTCGCCGGGCCGGAGCAGAGCCGCGAGAACCCGCTCGGCAAAGGCGGGCGGGACCTGCACCTGTGGCACCTGAGCGACGAGCGCGCCAACGAGGCCGACGAGACGGCGGCCGGCTGGCTGATGCGGCCGCGTGGCGCCTACGTGATGGGTCGCAACATGTTCGGCCCGATCCGCGGTGCATGGGACGAGGACTGGCGCGGCTGGTGGGGGCCCGAGCCGCCCTACCACGCTCCGGTGTTCGTGCTCACCCATCACGCTCGCGAGCCGATCGAGATGGAGGGCGGGACGACCTTCAATTTCGTCACCGGCGGATTCGACGCCGCCTACGCACAGGCGCGCGAAGCCGCCGGCGACGCCGGCGTGGACATCGCCGGCGGCGCCTCCACCGTGCGGCAGGCCCTTGCCGCCGGAGTCGTCGACGAGCTCACGCTCGACATCGCCCCGGTCCTGCTCGGGTCCGGCGAGCGGATCTTCGACGGCGTCGAGTCGCTCGGCATGGAGCCGGTGGAGGTGCTGCACTCGCCGCTGGCCACGCACATCCGATATCGCCGCGCGGGCTAGAGGCGACGCCGCGTCAGGGCGTTCGCGGATGAGGCAAGAAGCCCCGGGCGCGACAATGGTGTGACATTCCAAGGTGCCGGGAGGGTTACGGAATGCTCCCGATCGCATTCGTCCTGCTCCTGCTGGCGGTGCCGCGCCCCGGCAGCACGGCCGCAATCGACGTGTCCGTGGCGACGCTGTGGCGCGCACCGGGTCTTGCGCGCCAGATCGATGCGCCGGCGCTCACGAACCCGGTGGATCTCGATCGCTGGAACCGCAACCTCGCCTCGACCGCAGCGCGCGCAGGACTCGGTTCCCGCGTGGTGACCCAGGCCCTCTATGGAGAGCGCGTGAGGGTGCTCGCCGTCCGCGGCGGGTGGGCGAAGGTCGTCGTTCACGACCAGCCGACCCCGCTCGATCGCCGCGGCTACCCCGGCTGGTTGCCGGTGCGGCAGCTCGCGACCGGCTTCCGGGCTGGCGGCGCGCCGGGCGTGGTCGACCGGAGCACGGCTCTGCTTCACCTACGAGGGAGAACCCTCCGCCTGAGCTACGGAACGCGACTTCCGGTGACGGGACGGGGTGCGAGTGGCCGTTGGCTCGTCCGCACGCCTGACGGCTCCGGCTGGATCTCTCGCGGGTCGCTGCGGCCGCCCCCTGCCCCTACCGGGGCCTCGGTGGTCGCAGCCGCGAAGCGCTTCCTCGGCCTCCGGTACCTCTGGGGCGGCGTCTCGGGCTGGGGCTTCGACTGCTCGGGGCTCGTCTGGGACGTCTTCCGCGCTCACGGGGTCACCGTTCCTCGAGACACCGGGCCGCAGTCGCGAGGCGGGAGAAGCGTGCCGGCCGGAGGCCTGCGTCCGGGCGATCTCGTCTTCTACGGCTCGCCCGCCACGCACGTGGCGATCGTCGCAGGACACGGCAAGATGATCGAGTCGCCGGACTCCGCGCACAGCGTCCGGCTCGTCCCACTCCGGCCGGGATTCACCGCCGCCCGCCGCTACACCCGTCGCTGATCAGGGATCCTTCCTGGGCGGGCCGCTCACTGGGCCAGCGTTCCGGAGTGACCCCTGACAGATCCCTGCCGGAGGGGGTCGCGTCAGGCCTTCTCCACGAGCGGCGGGGTCCAGCGGCCGTCGAGGATCTCGGGTTTGGGGGCGTAGAGGCGCATGGTGATCCCGAGCGGCCCGGTTGGGGCGGGGAGCCAGTTGGGCTCGTGGTCGGGGCCGGGGTTGGTGTGTTGGATGATGATGTCGAGCGATCCGTCGGGGTTGTAGTTGATCGGGTCGCGGTCGCCGATGGCGAAGCGGTCGAGTTCGTTGGCGACCTGGTAGCCCTCGGCGTCGTACATGGTGATTGACCAGAAGGCGTCGACCGGCGGAAGCTTGTCGGCGTCGAAATGGATGCGGTAGTTCTGCTCGCCGTTGGTTGGATCGCCGTCGGAGTCGGTGAGGAGGATGGGGTAGATCGCGTCCTCGGGTGGGTTTGCGCCCAGCCCCCCTAATGCGACCGTGGCTCGCTTCAGGTAGGCGTTGCCGTAGACCCCGATCGTGTCGGTGGAGATCGACCAGCCGTCGACCTGTTTGCCGAACCCGGTGATATTGGCGGCGATCGCTTCCCGAGCAGCGGCGGCACCGGCCTCGATCTCGCCGAGCCCCTCCGCGTCAACTCCGCTGGGGTCGAAGCGCTTGCCGGGCACGATGCCGAGGTTGGCGATCCGCGCGAGGACCGAGAAGTCGGTGGTGTGCGGTGGATTGACGAGAAGTGCTTCGGACGCGTAGGTGAAGAAATCGACCGCGCTCATGCGGTTGACCAGCCGTAGAGGCTCGCTGGTCGTGTCTGCGTTCGGGTCGATGGTGTGCACCCCAGGGTGGACCGGGGTGATTGTGTAGCCGTCTTGGATGGCGTGCACGGCTGGGTAGTCGTCGGGGCCGTTGGTCTGTGTGCGGCCGATCACCCATACCCAAGGGGTCGGCGCGTGGATCACCGCGTCCGCGGCCGGAACGTCGCCCGTGTATCCGGGGCCGACCACGGCGAAGCTCTGCGTTCCGGTGCCGGTCGTCCGCTTGCCGGGATTCGCGAACACGTCGGTCCACATGTCGAGCATCGGAAGCATGAAGTAGCGATCGCTCGTGTCGGCCGCGCGAACGACCACCGGTCCGCGGGTTAGGTCAAGCCAGGCACTTGAATAGAGTGTGTCGAAGTTCGGCCGGACAACAGCCCGGAACCCGGCCGTCGGAAACGCCCGAATGTGGTGGAACTCGTTGGGAGGACCGAAGCCCGGCTTCGCGTCCGACTCGACGTTGATGCCCTGACGCCGCGAGACCTCCATCGTCACGAGCGGATAGAGGTACGTGTACGCGTCATAGCTCAACGAGCGCGGGTCAGCCGACAGCATCGACATGAAGAGATCTCCTTCGCTGGGTCTAGGACACGGGGAAGTGGCTCAGCGGTCTACCAAACCGGGCATCGGGCTCTGTGCAGGCTCGCCTTGCATTCAGGCGCGGCGTTCGTCATCAGCCTCGACCCTCGAATCACCCACATCAGGCGAACCACACCGGAGACTGCCAGCGCTCCGTACTCGCAGGGGCCAGCGCTCCGGAATGACCCCTGAACGAACGGCGCTAGGAGCCGCTGGCTTCTCCGTTTCGACGGTTCCTCAGCAGAAGCCAGGTCGGGATTCCGATCACCAGGACGACAAGAGCCAAGGGGACCAGAAGAAACCAACTGTACGACACGCGCTCTACCTCCTTCGATCCGGATGAAGAGTACGGTAGGGCATGGTCTGAGACAAGCTTCGGCTCGGCCCCTGCAGGTGAAAGGAGACTGCCTTGGGCCAGTGTTCCGGAATGACTCCTGACCGCGCCTTGACCGGGGGCCCGGCTGGTGGCTCGGGCAAGATCAGCAGGGTGCTTGTGGCACATCACTCCGTAGGAGACGGTCGTTCGTGGATGAGCTAACGGCCGAAATGCGGTCGTTCCTCGATCAAAGACGCTGCGCGGTGCTCGCCACGCACGACTCGGGCGGCACGATCCACTTGACGCCGATCTGGTTCCTCTTTGAGGACGGCTGGTTCTACTTCGAGTCGTCGTCAACGAGTCGGAAGGTCAAGAACATCGAAGAGAGTCCCTCAGCCTCGGTGGTGGTCGATGCGCGAGAGGCGGGGCGGGAGCGATGGGTGTCCGCTTCAGGCCGAGTTGAGATCGTGCGCGACGCCGAGTCGGCGTCGATCAACAGTCGCATCCGACGCCGCTACCTGGCGGAGCCAGCGCTCGACGGCCCACTCGAAGCCGCCCTCGCCGCAACGGACGATGTGACTCTCAAGCTTGTGCCTACCGCGTGGCGATCCTGGTCGGCACCGGCGATGGAATCGCCAGAGCAACTCTTCCTCGCTGTCGATCCCTAGTCGGGTGCGACAACCCTCGGCTGGGCCAGTGTTTCGGAATGATCCCCGAGAACATCCTCGCCTCGGCGGCTTGCGTGGCTGCTGTGGCGGTGCCTATCAAGGCGACGTGCCTTACTCAAAGTTTGAGTCTATGCCCGGCGCTGAACCTATGATCAAGCGAAACCGTGAGGGAGGACTCGCGTGGCGAGGGGGCCGCTAATCGCAAGGGCTGCTTTGGTTGGTGTACTGGCCGCTTTCGCATGTGCCCCGGATGGGTCCGCGGGCGTGAAGTGGGTCACCGTCGCGCTTACCGCGAGCGGGCCCGCACCTAAAACGGTGACGAAGAGCACGGTCGACTCGCTGGAGTTCGTCAACAACGATTCGGTCGCCCACACGGTGAACTTTCAGGGTTGGCATTGCTCTCTCGATGTCCAGCCGGGCGCAACCGGTGCATGCCATAACGATGGGCCCCGATTGGATGGGTAGCTATCCCTACATCGAGGACGGCACGTTCCAAGGCAAGGTTCAAGTCCGAGGACTGTTTCGATCAGTCAGCCTGACCGCGCTGACACACAGCGTTACGCGCGGCTCCCCACTCGAGCTGCACGGGCAACTCACCTTTGACAACCACATGTACCCGTTCTGCGCCGCAGTGTTTCCCCTCCGTGTCTTTGCGCGCCACGAGCAAGGCCAGCCCTATACGCGCATCGCCTGGTTTCCCGTACGGCCGGCCAAAACCAACATGAGGGCCGGCAAGCGCGGCTGCACGTACCGCTGGCAGCTCAACGTTCAACCGAAGGTCTCCACCACCTACCTCGCCGAAGTCAAGGCGAGGGTATGGGACACGTGGAGACAGGCCAGGAGCCGCCCGTTCACCGTCCTGATTCGACCCTAGGGGCACGAGACGGTCGCCTGGGCCAGTGTTCCGGAATGACCCCTGAACGTTTTGGGCTGTCCGGCTGACGGTCTAACGCGATTGATCGCGGTTGGCGCGAGCCATCATCTCTAGCTCGGCCTTGGCCTGTTCGCTCGACATACGCCGTGGATTCAACTCGCCGGTGATCGGCCAGGCAAGGACGTGCAGCACGATGCGTATGTAGTGGAGAACTCGGCGCACCAGCGGATCGTATCGACGCCCCGGCGAGAGGTTCCTCGGCTGGGCCAGTGTTCCGGAATGACCCCTGAGCGATGCGCACTACTTCCAGTCCCACATGTAGCTCCAGTGGAGAGCATCGATCGCAATCGGGGAAAGCTCAGGATGCCGGGCACTGATTGCGGTCACCGCGCGCTCGCTAGCGCCGTCCAGATCTTCGACGCTCCAGTCTGGCTCAAGGTCGTACATCTCTTTCATGACGCCTTCGCAGTACGCCAGGAGATCGACTCCCTCCCGCTCGCCGAACCGGTCAAGAACGCGTTGCGGGTCAGGCTGTGGGTGCGGAAACATGCCCTTGCCG
>DASSZE010000057.1:0-5795 GCA_035713675.1 Gaiellaceae bacterium
ACGAGCGCGGCGCCGACGGCGAGCGCGACCGCGACCGGCACGACGACGAGCACCAGCCTCCGGGACGGCAGCCTGCGGCGCCGCGGCTCGCCCGCCAGCACCTGCCGGCGGAGGGTGTCGGGCGCGATCGGCGGATTCGCCCGCAGGGCGGCCACGAGCCCTTCGTATCCCTCGAAAGCCGGGTCAGCTGCGGACATGGGTCATCTCCTCCTCGAGTCTCTTCAAGGCCCGGCTGAGCCGGGTCGAGCAAGCAGTCCTGCTGATGCCAAGCACGCGCGCCGCGCTCGGGCCGTCCAGCTCGAGCAGCACGCGCAGCGCCACGACCTCGCGCTCGGCCGGAGTCAGCCGTTGCAGCGCACGGTCGAGCTCGGGCGACAGGCCTTCGGCGAAGACGGTGTCGCCGAGCTGCGGCTCGTCGCGGCTGTACGTCTCCTCGCGCCGCTGCCGCCGCGCCTCGGCGCGGAACCAGTCGACGGCCGCGGAGTGGGCGATGCGGCAGAGCCACGTGCGCGGCGCGCCGCGGCGCGGGTCGAAGCGGCGCCAGCTCTTGAACGCGCGCTCGAACGTCTCGGCCGCGAGATCCTCGGCGGCCGCACGGTCGCCGGTGAGGTAGACGAGATAGCCGTAGACCGCGTCGAGATGGTCGGCCACCACGTCCGCGAATGCCGGCGAGCCTACGTGGCGCGGCGGTTGGACGGCGGCCGGCAGGGCGTTCACAGCCTTCATACGGCACCGCCCTCACGAAGTGTCACACCCGAACGGTAAGTGGCACATACGCTGGGCGCCAATGCGCCGCCTGCTCCTTCTCGTCTGCACGATCGTCGCGGTCGACACGTTGCTCTACGCGGCGCTGACGCCACTCCTGCCCCACTTCGCGGACACGCTCCACCTCTCGAAGACCGGCGCGGGAGTGCTCGTCGCCGCCTACGCGGCGGGCGCGCTCGTCGGCGGGATCCCCGGCGGAGCCGCCTCCGCGCGGCTCGGCGCCCGGCGCGCCGTGCTCATCGGCCTGACGCTGATGGGGCTGTCGAGCCTCGGCTTCGCCTTCGCCCACGGCTTCGACGCTCTCCTCGCAGCCCGCTTCCTGCAGGGCTGCGGCAGCGGCTTCACGTGGGCGGGCGCCTTCGCCTGGCTGCTCGCCGCCGCGCCGCGCGCGCGCCGCGGGGAGCTGATCGGAACCGGGCTGGGAGCCGCCGTCTTCGGTGCGCTCTTCGGTCCGGTCGTCGGAGCAGCCGCCGCCCTGCTCGGCCGCGGCGTCGTCTTCACGGCGCTCGCCGCTCTCGCGGTCGTTCTGGTCGTCTGGACGCTCCGGATCGAGCCCATCCCTCCGGAGCATCCGTCGACCGCAGCCTTCGGCCGCGCCCTCCGCAACGCCCGGTTCGTCGCCGGGCTCGCCCTCATGGTGCTGGCGTCGCTCCTCTGGGGAGTCCTCACGACACTCGCGCCGCTGCATCTTTCAGCCGCCGGCTGGGGAGCGCTGGCGATCGGGGCCGTCTGGCTGGTCGGCGCCGCGTTCGAGACGGTCCTCTCCCCCGTCGCCGGCCGGATGCTCGACCGGCGCGGCGTCGTGCTGCCCGTCCGGCTCGCGCTCGCGTCCGCGGCGGTTCTCTCCGTCGGGCTCGCGTTCAGCCCGCGCCCGCTGGCCTACGTCCCGCTGCTGATCGGGGCGAGCGGCGCGTACGGCGTCCTCTTCACGCCGGCCTTCGCGCTCATCGCCGAGGGAGCGGAACAGACCGGCCTGCCCCAGGGGATGGCGTTCGGGCTGATGAACGCCGCCTGGGCGACCGGAGCCCTGGTCGGCCCGGCCGTCGGCGGAGCCGTCGCGGAGGCGACCGGCGACGTCGTGCCGTTTCTCGTCTCGGCCGTCCTGTGCGCGGCGACCCTCCTGGCGCTGCGGCAGGCACGGGCGCGCGCCGCCGCGGCGGTCACGCGCTCAGGCCTCGCGCGCTAGCGGCTCGTTCGCGCCGGCGTCCTCCTCGTCCGCGGGGCTGGTTCGCGGCCAGCGACCCGCGCGTCCGAAGAGCGCGACGAGCGCAGGGACGAGAGCCGAGCGCACGAGGAACGTGTCGAGCAGGATCCCCACTCCCATCGCGAAGGCCATCACGGCGAACGGCGTGATCGGGATGATCGCGAGCAGCGCGAAGCTCAGCGCGAGCGCGACGCCGGCGACGGTGATCGCGCGTCCGGCCTGCGGCGCGGCCACGGCGACCGCGTCCTGCACCGGTCGGCGATCGGCCTCCTTCCAGACCCGGCCGACGACGAAGATGTTGTAGTCGGAGCCGAGCGACAGGAGCAGCACCGAGAACGCGACGGGGATGTAGTACGGCAGCCCCGAGTCGTGCAGGACGTTCGTGAAGAAGTAGACGGTGAGCCCGAACGTCGCCGCGAGCGCGGCTGCGCTCGCGAGCAGCAGGTAGAGCGGCGCGAGCAGCGAGCGGAGGAAGAGCAACAGGAAGAGGAAGTTGACCGCGAACGCGGCGGCGATCACCCGCCAGAGCGACGTGCTCGTCGCCCGCACCGTCTCGACCGCGAGCGCCGTCTCGCCGCCCCAACCGACCCTCGCGCCACCGAGCCCGGTCCGGCGCAGCAGCCCGGGCAGGTTCTGCTGGAGGCCCTTGAGATGCTGGATTGCCGGCGACTCGGTCGGGTCGCTGTCGAAGATGACCGCGAAGCGAGCGGCCCCTCCCTTCGGAGCGAAGGCACCGCCGAACCTGCCGTTGGTCGGCTGATCCCCCGCGCCCAGGACGCCGGCGACGTGCGGCTGCCGCTCGAGCGCGGCCTCGAGCCGCGTGAGCGCCACCTTCCGGTGCTGGATGCCCGGCGCCTGCAGGAGCAGCTCGGTCGGCGCCACGACTCCGGGCGCGAAGCCCTGCCCCGCGGCGCGCGCCGACACCGCGACGGGATTCCCGGACGGCAGGCCCTGTGCGAGCTGCAGCCCGAGCGGAAGCCCGTGCCGGAGCCCGGACGCCGCCAGGATCAGCGCCGCGAAGATCCCGAGCACGACGAGGAGGGCGACCGGCTTCCGCGTCCCGAAGTGCGAGAGTCGCTGTCTCCAGCGCCGCACCGGGGGCGGCCCCTGGCGCAGCCCCGGCCAGAAGAGCGCGGGCCCGAGCAGCCGTAGCGCAGCCGGCACGAGCAGGACCGAGACGAGCAGCCCGGTCGCGACCGTGACCGCCATTCCGGGCCCGAACGAGCGGAAGAAGCCCAGCGTCCCCAGCACGAGCGTGGCGACCCCGAACGAGACGACGACGCCGGCCGTGAACACGATCGGCGTGTTGAGGACGGTCGCGCGCCGCACCGCCTCGCGCGTGGGCACGTCCTCCCGCATGAGCTCGCGCGCACTCGTGAAGTAGAAGACGCAGTAGTCGGTGACGATCCCGAGCATCAGGGCGACGGCCACCCCCTGGAGCTCGTTCGGCATCGTCAGGCTCGAGTTCGCCTCGATCCAGCCGAGGAGGTGCTGCGAGATGACGAACGCCAGCCCAGCGCTCAGCACCGTGAGGATCGGCGCGAGGACGGCCCGCAGGGCGATCCCCACGATGAGCACGATCAGCGCCACCGTCGCGCCCTCCGTCCAGCTGATCCGGCTGGAGAGCAGGTCGAACTGCTCGATCCGCGCACCCTCGGCGCCCGTCGCGCCGACGGTGCGCAGGCGAGGGCCGAGGTACGCCGCGTAGCGCTGGGCATCGCCCCATGCGATCCCGGCCTCGGTCTTGCCGGGGAAATAGAGATAGGTGACGATCGTCGTCCCGTGCTCGCGGGAGCCGGGCACGATCCCGAGCGTGTTCAGGACCGGCACCGCGAGGATGCCGCGCAGGTCGGGCGGCCCTTTCCCCCTGTCGATCGCAATCGCCTTCGCGACGCTCGCCCGCTGCACCTGGGTGGGCAGCCCGCGCGGGTCCCGCTGCACGACCACGTATGGCGTGTCGAGCGGCGCGCCGAACAGCTTCGCCGACTCCCGTTCGACCTCGAGTGCCTTCGGATGCTTCGGCAGCAGGGCGTCGCTCGTCGCGGTGGGAGCAGAGGCGATCGAGGGCAGGTAGCGGTACGCGCCGTAGGCCGCCGCGGCCACGATCAGGACGAGAAGCGGAGCGAGCCAGACCACCACGCCGCCGTAGGCGCGTGCCAGCCGCCCGGCCGGCGGCTCGGTCGGCACCGCGTCGCCGCCCCGCCCTTGCTCCAGACGGCGGCGCGGCTTCTGCTCGATCACCGCCGCACCGGTTCCCGTGGGCGGGGCAGCCGGCTCTGGCGGCGTGCGGCGTGATCCAGTCCGAGGCGGCGCAGCTCGGCGGCGGCGAGCTCGGCATTCGTCGCGGAGTCCTCCGTGCCCTCGTAGCCGAGCTCGCGGAGCTCGTGGAACGGCAAGTGTGAGAGCGCGCGGCGAGCGAGGTAGGCCTCGAGCTCGGGCTCGCCGTCCCAGCGCGCGACGGCACCGCGAACGGCCGCGCGGTCCCGCCGCCAGCTGCGCCGGAGCGGCACGTAGAGGGCGAGCAGGGGGACCGTCGGGATCAGCCCGATCGCGATCCCGAGCAGCACGGCGAGCTCGTCGATCGTCGCCGCGGTCGAGGCTCCGCTCGTGCGGGCGCTCGCTCCGGCCACGATCGCCTGTGCCGCGAGCTGCGAGATCCGACCGCCGACGAGCGGGAGGTGCCCGACCGCCATGAGCGCGTGGCCGGTCGACTCGGTGGCGGCGCCTGCCTTGACGACCGTGTGGCTCAGCGTCCGCAGCGCGGCGACCTCGTAGGCGGTCCACGCCGCCACCGCGATCCAGAACGCCGCCCAGATGGCGAGCGCCACGTTGAGCAGGCGCATGGCACGAGCCGAGAGGAACGCGGGCATGAGCCGCTGATGCCCGGAGCCCCGATTCCGCAACCGGGCCGGGGCTCAAATCGGCCCTCACGGCGCGTGGCTCAGCGGGAGAGCACTCGCTTCACACGCCGTTTACGCGCGGTCGAAGGGAACCCAGACGCACCCGTCCTTCTGACCGCGGCTCGCTCCTGTCGGATTGCTGGCGCAGGAGGTTATGGATCGCATCGTGTCGGCCATAACTGGGAGCACCTAGGTCCGCGCTGTGAAAGGAGCAGGTCATGGGGGACTTGGACGCAGCTAGGGGGTCGATTGCAGTCTTGGCTCCCGACCAGCCGGTACTGCACGGCGGCCGGCGAGCCACGTTCCTTCACATGAGCAGAGGGGCGGCGATCATCCGGTATCGGGGAGACAGCCACACCGTCTCGGTGTCGCCAGAGTCGCTTTCGCTCACACGCGCGAGGACTGCCTCCAAGCGGCCGCCCTTGGCAGCCAGCGACGAACCGATGCTCCGCGAGATGACACACAGGCAGCGCCTACGCCTCTTCGATCTGGAGCAAGCCGAGTAGCGACGGTCATTCCCCGCAGATCCCGCACCAGCGGCCTGCGGGACTCCACGGTCGCGGGAGAACCCAGGGCGCTCTACCGGCCGGCGCTAGATGTCCGTAACTGACCCGGGCGGGCTAAGAAGGCACCAGCCAGGGATCGAACCCGGCTCGCAGCGACTCCCTCGAGCCATCCAGCGGTGCCTTCTCAACCCTCTCGCACATCGTGCGTCGCCGGCAATCCTGCAGCCGTCGAACTTTGAGATTCCCGACGGCGCACGTGAGTGAGGCCGACTATTTCCCGCGTCGCGCTGAGGGGCATCCGGGAGAAGTACGGATACGCGGCTCGCGCTGCCGTATGAGGCTATCCCCTCCCATGAGGGATGCGCGGGCTGGGGGCCGGCGGCCGATCACGGTGTTGTACCCCCTCCCCTCAGAACAGTC
>DASSZE010000058.1:0-2428 GCA_035713675.1 Gaiellaceae bacterium
GCTGCTTCGCAGGCAGCTGCTGCAGCGCGACGATGAACGAGAGCTGGATCGCTTCGCGCTGCTCGTAGCGTGCTTCAGGTCCGGGAGCGGGATCCGGAAGCGCGCTGTCCGGGTAAGGCTCGAGCCAGCTGGGCTCGACGGGGCGACGGGTTCTTGACGGTCTCATGGTGTTCTCCGTGGCTGGTCGGCGCCCGCGTTCGCGAATCGCGTTGAGACTCCGGTTGGTCGCGATTCGGTAGAGCCACGAGCGCAGCGACGCTCGCTCCTCGAAACCGTCGAGTCCACGCCAGGCGGCAAGCAGCGTCTCCTGGACGAGATCCTCGGCGTCCTGCACGGAGCCGAGCAACCGGTAGCAATGCAGATGGAGCTCGCGCCGGAACGGCTCGACCAGCGACGCGAACGCACGCTCGTCACCTGCCTTGGCGCGCTCGAGATCGACGGTCATCGCGTCAATGACACCAGAGCCGTCGGAAACGGACCGGCGATCCGTTCCGCGGCGTCGCGGTGTCTTTGACGTCCAGACACCCACGAATCGGAGATGAGCTGATGCAGAAGCAACTGAGCGGCGCGCTCGCACGTGTGTTCGCCGTCTGGCGTACGGGCCTGCCGAGGCCTGTCCTCGTTCTTCAGGGCGGGAACGCGCTCAACTACTTCGGCAGCGGACTGATCCTTCCCTTCGAGATCATCTACCTCCACGCGGGCCGCGGCTTCTCGACGGCGACCGCGGGGCTGGTGCTGGCGACGGTCATGGGCACGGCCGCAGTGGTAACGCTCCCTTCGGGTGCGCTCCTCGATCGTTTCAGTGCGAAAGGGATCCTGATCGCGGGCAATGTTGTGAACGCACTCGGCTACGGGGGCTTGGCGTTTGTCGACCGTCCGTGGCAAGGCTTCGTCTGCTCGGCCGTCGCCGGTGCCGGCTTCGGATTCGTGGGAACCGCCGGCCAAGTCCTGACCTTGACCCTGGTCCCGGCGGAGCAGCGCGCCGCATCGACCGCGCTCCGCCGAGTCGCAGGCAACTTCGGTCTCGGCCTCGGCGCGACGGTTGCGGGCTTCATCGTCGCGGCCACCGATCATCACCTCCAGGCGTTCCAGGGCCTCTACCTCTTCGACGCAGTCACGTTCGTCGTCTTCGCGCTGGTTGTGCTCGTCCGGATCCCGGATCCTGGCCTCGCGGCTGCTCCGTCGGCGAGCGAGAGCGCACAGAGTTTCCGAGCTGTTGCTCGGGATCGGCTCCTGCTCGCCTTGATCGCGGGCAGCCTCGCGCTTGTGATGATCGGCGGCGCGTTCTTCTCCAACATCCTCCCGCCGTTTGCGGAGGCGCATACACCTGTCGGGCCTGTTGGGATCGGTGTCGTCCTCTTCATCAACACCTTCTTCATCGTCGTAGCGCAGGTACCGGCGACACGGGTGGTGGCGCGGATGCGCCGCACTCACGCTTTGTTCGCCACCAGCGCCATATTCGCAGTCGGCCTGCTCGCGGTCCTGCTCGCAACGCTCACGCACTCGACGCTCGTCGCTACCACCGTCTTGGCCGGCGTGGCGATCCTGATCGCGATCGCTGAGTGTGGCCAGTTCATCGTGCTCGGCCCGCTAGTCGCGGAAATCGCGCCGCCGCACCTGCTCGGCCGCTACATGTCGCTCTACCAGCTCAGCTTCATGGTCGGCGTGGCTCTCGGCCCCGCGGTCGGCGGCGTGCTGCTCGGAACGTCACCCGACACCATCTGGTGGGGCGGCGCCGCTGCTCTAGCAGTGACGGGTGCCGGCTTCCTTCGACTCGGAAACCGGATACCCGACCCCCTCTCGCCGACGAAATCCCCGCCGCTGCAGGCCGCGCCAGAGGCCACCTGATGCCCCGAGGGATGGCGGGGGCGGGGATCCTCGGACCGGGCGCCCATCGCAGTGACCCAGCGCGGCGAAGCCGCCTGCCGGCTGGCCCCCAGCACTGACCCACTAGAGAGGAGAACTGATGAGCGCGTTTTCGATCGTGAACCTGAAAGAGGAGGTCGAGGACTCTCTGGGCGAGCGCGCGCCCGGGATCGAGGGGCGGTTCGCGCGCAAGCACCTCGACTCCGAGCACCTTGGCATCTCCTATCTGCGGTATAGCTCCGGCGTCCGCTCACCTTCGGCGCATAGCCACCGCGAACAGGAGGAGGCCTACGTCGTCACCAGCGGCTCCGGACACGTCAGACTCGACGACGAGATCCGCGAGCTCCGCTGCTGGGATGTCGTTCGCGTCAGCCCCGCAACGGTGCGGGCGTTCGAAGCCGGAGACGACGGCCTCGAGCTAATCGCCATCGGCTCCGATCGCCCAGACGGCGGCGACGGCGTCTTCGTAGACCCAGCCTGGATCGACTGAGCAGCGGCGTGCGCTCCCGGGAAGCACGCAACGTTCAGCGGCCGCCGAGCTCTCCGTGCACGTTCGCACCGT
>DASSZE010000059.1:0-15135 GCA_035713675.1 Gaiellaceae bacterium
GCGGCTCGTGACGGAACGAGTCCTGCTGGGCGACCCCTTCGCCGACGAGACGACGATGGGCCCGCTCAACAACGAGGGAGTCGCGGCGAAGATGGACGAGCACGTCGCCGACGCCCTCGAGCGGGGCGCGCAAACCGTGCACGGCGGCGAGCGCGCGAGCGGGTTCCCCACCGACCTCTACTGGCAGCCGACGATCCTCGACGGCGTCGCCGCCGACTCGCTCGTGGCGACCGAGGAGACGTTCGGCCCCGTGGCGCCGATCGTCGCGATCGACTCGCTCGAACACGCGATCGAGCTGACGAACGCGTCGCCGTACGGGCTGCTCTCGGCGATCTTCACGCGCGACCTCGCGCAGGGGCTGCGCTTCGCCGATGCGGTGCGCACCGGCTGGGTCAACATCAACGAGTCGTCCAACTACTGGGAGACACACCTGCCGTTCGGCGGCCGCTCCGGCAGTGCGAGCGGCATCGGCCGGGTCGGCGGCTCGGCCCCGATGGAGGCCTTCACCGAGCTGCAGACCGTGGTGATCGCGTGAGCCGGTGGGACTACGTCATCGTCGGTGGCGGATCGGCGGGCTCCGCGCTCGCCGCGCGGCTCACCGAGGATTCCTCGACGCGCGTGCTCGTGCTGGAGGCCGGCCGGCCGGACCACCTCTGGGATCCGTTCATCCATATGCCGGCCGCGCTCTCGTTCCCGATCGGCAACCCGCGCTACGACTGGATGTACCGCTCCGAGCCGGAGCGGTTCATGCACGGCCGCCGCGTCTATCACGCCCGCGGCAAGGTGCTCGGCGGCTCGAGCTCGATCAACGGGATGATCTTCCAGCGCGGCAACCCGCTCGACTACGAGCGCTGGGCGACCGAGGCCGGGCTCGAGACCTGGGACTACGCGCACTGCCTGCCGTACTTCAAGAGGATGGAGACGTGCCTCGCCGGCGCGGACGAGTGGCGCGGCGGCGACGGGCCCATCGTGCTCGAGCGCGGGCCTGCGGCCTCTCCGCTCTTCGGCGCGTTCTTCGAGGCGGTGCAGCAGGCCGGCTACGAGCTGACCGACGACGTCAACGGCTACCGGCAGGAGGGGTTCGCCCCGTTCGACCGGACGCTCCACCGCGGCCGCCGCGTGAGCGCCGCGCGTGCGTATCTCCATCCCGCACTGGGCCGGCCGAACCTCGAGGTCCAGTGCCGCGCCTTCGTCAGCCGCGTCGTCTTCGAGGGCTCGCGGGCGGTGGGCGTGGAGCTCGGGAGCGGCGAGATCGTGCCGGCCGGCGAGGTGATCCTCTGCGGCGGCGCGATCAACTCGCCGCAGCTCCTGCAGGTGTCCGGCGTCGGGAACGCGCGGGAGCTCGAGCCGCTCGGCGTCGACGTCGTCCACGACCTGCCCGCGGTCGGCGAGAACCTGCAGGACCATCTCGAGGTCTACGTCCAGCACGCGTGCACACGGCCGGTGTCCGCGCAGCCCGCGCTGAAGAAATGGCGGCGGCCGGAGATCGGCGCGCGCTGGCTGTTCCTCCGCAGCGGCCCCGGCGCGACCAACCACTTCGAGGCCGGCGGCTTCGTCTGCTCGAACGACGAGGTCGCGTACCCGAACCTCATGTTCCACTTTCTCCCGCTCGCCATCCGCTACGACGGCTCGCGGCCCGCCGCGAAGCACGGCTACCAGGTGCACGTGGGGCCGATGTACTCCGACGTGCGCGGCTCGCTGAAGATCAGGAGCGCCGACCCGCGCGAGCACCCGGCGCTGCGCTTCAACTACCTGTCGACTCCGAACGACCGGCGCGAGTGGGTGGAGGCGATCCACGTCGCCCGCTCCATCCTCGAGCAGCCGGCCTTCGCGCCCTACGACGCCGGCGAGACGTCACCGGGCCCGTCGGTGCAGACCCCAGACGAGATCCTCGACTGGGTCGCGCGCGACGCCGAGACGGCGCTCCATCCCTCGTGCACGTGCGCGATGGGGACGGTCGTCGATCCAGCGACGATGCGCGTCCACGGGCTCGACGGGCTGCGGGTCGTCGACGCCTCGGTCTTTCCCTTCGTCCCGAACGGGAACATCTACGCGCCCGTGATGATGGTCGCGGAGAAGGCAGCCGACCTGATCCGCGGGAACACGCCCCTCGAACCGCTCCACCTCGACTTCTACCGCCGTGCTGAACGAGCTCCGAGTCGCTGACCTCCTCGAGAGGATCGGGGAGAAGACGCCGGCGCCCGCGTCGGGCGCGGCCACCGCGCTGACCGGAGCCCTCGCAGCCGCACTCGCCGAGCTCTCGGCCCGCTTCGCCGCCGACGACGCCGGCATCGCGCGCGCGCGCGAGCTCGCGGCCGAGCTCGTCCGGCTCGGCGACGAGGACGCAGCCGCCTACGCCGCGTACCTGGCCGACCAGAACGCTGAGACCCGCGCCGAGACGATCCGCGTCCCGGAGGAGATCGCCCGCAAGGCCGACGAGGTGGCGGAGCTCGCCGAGCGCGCGGCCGGGAAGCTCAGGTCGAGCGTCTCGGGAGACGCGAACGCCTCGGCCGCACTCGCGCGCGCCGCCGCGAGCGTCGCCCGTAGCCTGGCCGACCTCAACCGCGGGGAATCTTGAGCTCGCGCGCGACGTAGAAGCCGGAGACCTCTTCGAGCACGTACGGCGCCATGGCCTGCCGCCGCTCCGACTCGACCTCCGACCGCCGGTAGGCGTCCCGCGACTCGATCGAGTCCCAGACGGAGACACCGACCACCTCGTTCCCGTCGGGCGAGACGAGCTCGTACGCCCGCAGCATCCCCGGCGGGAACTCGCGCGGCTTCCAGGCGCGGCTGAACTCGTCGCGGGTGCCGGGCTTGAGCTTCCGGGTCGTGATCCAGACGTAACCGCTGTCGAGATCCATAACCGCAGTCTCGCAGAGGCGGCGGCACTAGGCTGACCACATGCGGGCGCTCGTCAAGCTGGAGGCTGCCAGGGGCCTATGGCTCGAGGACGTGCCCGCTCCGGAGATCGGGATCAACGACGTGCTGATCCGCGTCCACAAGACGGGGATCTGCGGCACCGACCTGCACATCTACGACTGGGACGACTGGGCGCAGCGGACGATCCCGGTGCCGATGGTCGTCGGCCACGAGTTCGTCGGCGAGGTCGTGGAACGCGGCTCGAACGTGAGCGGCTTCGAGGTCGGCGACCTCGTCAGCGGCGAGGGGCACGTCGTCTGCGGACGCTGCCGCAACTGCATGGCCGGCCGCCGTCATCTCTGCGCGCACTCGATCGGCCTCGGCGTCCAGCGTCCGGGCGCGTTCGCCGAGCTCATCGCGCTGCCCATGACGAACGTCTGGCACCAGAAGCCGGGGATCGACGAGGAGGTCGCGGCGATCTTCGACCCGTTCGGGAACGCGGTGCACACCGCCCTGACGTTCCCGGTGCTCGGCGAGGACGTGCTCGTCACGGGCGCCGGCCCGATCGGCTGCATGGCCGTCGCGGTCGTGCGCCACGCGGGCGCGCGCCACGTCGTCGTCAGCGACCCGAACCACTACCGCCTCGACCTGGCGCGCCGGATGGGCGCGAGCCTCGCGGTCGATCCGACGGAGCGCGAGCTTCGTGACGTGCAGCGGGAGCTCGGCATGACCGAGGGCTTCGATGTCGGCCTCGAGATGTCGGGCAACCCCGTGGCGCTGCGGACGATGATCGACGCGATGGCGCACGGCGGCCGCATCGCGCTGCTGGGCATTCCCGCCGCCGAGGTGACCCTGGACCTGAACCCCGTGATCTTCGACATGCTCACGTTGAAGGGGATCTACGGGCGCGAGATGTACGAGAGCTGGTACCAGATGTCGGTGCTCGTCGAGTCCGGCCTCGACATCGCGCCCGTCATCACGCACCGCTTTTCGTACCGCGACTTCGAGGAGGCGTTCGCCGTCGCCCACTCCGGGCAGTCGGGCAAGGTCGTCCTCGACTGGACACGACTCGAGGAGGACTGATGTACGGAACGCTGCGCGACGACCTGGTGGGGACGCTGGCCGAGGTCCGCGAGGCCGGGCTCTACAAGTCCGAGCTCGAGATCACGACACCGCAGGGCGCGCACGTCGACGTCACCGGCCGGGGCGAGCTGCTCAACCTCTGCGCGAACAACTACCTCGGACTCGCCAACCATCCGGAGATCGTCGCGGCCGCGCACGAGGCACTCGACCGCTGGGGCTACGGCATGGCCTCCGTCCGCTTCATCTGCGGCACCCAGGCGCTGCACCGCGAGCTGGAGGAGCGGCTGTCCCAGTTCCTCGGCACCGACGACACGATCCTCTACAGCTCGTGCTTCGACGCGAACGGCGGCCTGTTCGAGGCACTGCTCGGCGAGGAGGACGCGGTCATCTCGGACCAGCTCAACCACGCCTCGATCATCGACGGCATCCGGCTCTGCAAGGCGCGCCGGCTCCGCTACGCGAACGGCGACATGGACGAGCTCGAGGCGCGGCTCGAGGAGGCCTCCGACGCGCGCTACCGGCTGATCGCGACCGACGGCGTCTTCTCCATGGACGGCTACCTCGCGCAGCTCGACCGGATCTGCGACCTCGCCGAGCGCCACGACGCGCTCGTGATGGTGGACGACTCGCACGCGGTCGGCGTCGTCGGCCCCGGCGGCCGCGGCACGCCCGAGCACCACGGCGTGATCGAGCGCGTCGACATCCTGACCGGCACGCTCGGCAAGGCGATCGGCGGCGCGAGCGGCGGCTACGTCTCCGGCCGGCGCGAGATCGTCGAGCTCCTGCGCCAGCGCTCCCGGCCCTACCTCTTCTCGAACAGCGTCGCCCCGCCGGTGGTCGCCGCGAGCATCCGCGCGCTCGAGCTGATCGAGACCTCGGCGGAGCTGCGCGACCGGCTGCGCGAGAACACCGCGCACTTCCGGGCGCAGCTCACGGAGCTCGGGTTCGACGTCCTCCCCGGCGAGCACCCGATCGTGCCGGTGATGATCGGCGACGAGATCGCCGCCGCCGCGTTCTCGGCCCGGCTCGTCGAGCTCGGCGTCTACGCGGTGAGCTTCTCGTTCCCGGTCGTGCCGCGCGGGACGGCACGGATCCGCACGCAGATGTCCGCGGCCCACTCGACCGCCGACCTCGACTTCGCCGCCGAGCAGTTCGCCGCCGCGCGCGGCTAGCTACTCGCGCCGAGCGCGGCGCGGATGCGCCCGAGCGCCTCGTTCTCCTGCGTCGAGACTCCCTTGGCCGCCTCCGCCACCGACTCGGCAAGGTCGAGCACGACCTGCCGGTAGGCGGGGAGATCCTCGGGCGACTTCGCCTGCAGGATCGAGACGGCTTGCTCGAGCGTCGCAACCGTGCTCTCCTCGACCTCGTCCGGCGAGGCGGTTGCCCCGAACGGCCTGTCATGGCCCGCGGCGAGGTCGCGGACGAGGACGCTGTCGCTGTGCTCGTGCGCGTCTTTCAGATGGTGGGCGAGCGCACCCGCCTCCTTGAAGCTGTCGAAGAAGCCGCGGTCCGAGAGGGCGACGTACATGCCGGCGCCGGCGATCCCCTCGCGCATCGCCTTCCACTCCTCGTCTGTGAAGTCAGCTCTGGTAGCCATGGACAGGAGTATGCAGCGCGCCCGCGTTCACCGCCGCGAGCACGCGCCGCGTGACGGCGCCGAGGCGTGCGGCGGCCTCGGCCGTGAGGACGTCGCAGACGAAGTCCCAGTGCAGCGAGACGAGCTCGCCCGGCTGCGGGCGGGCGAATGCACGGCCGCCGTCGCGCCAGCGCACCCGGCGCCGTTCCGGCTCGCCGAGGCGTAGCCGCGCGTCCTCCCAGAGCAGGGGCTCGGCGAGGACGTCCGCCGAGTCGCCGTCGACCGCGAGGACGAGCGCGGGCGTCGTCCGGCACTGGTCGAGCACCCGCAGCGGCTCGTCGACGATCCCGCTGCGCAGCAGGCCGAGCCACGGGTAGAGGGCGAACACGTGGAAGCAGTGGTGCGGCACCGCACCGGCCGCTACGACGTCCGGAACGGTGCCCGCGGCGCTGCCGAGCCGGCCGTGGAAGCGGTCGCGGACGTGCTTGGCGAGCTCCGCCGGCGCGACGCGGGCGAGCAGGTCGTTGCCGACCCAGTACGCCTCCACGACTCGCGGGTCGAGCGGATCCTCGATCCGGCTCGACTCGGCGATCAGCGTCAGGTACGGCCACGCTCCCTCGAAGGTGCGCGCGAGCTCGGCGAGCCCGCCGTCGGACTCCTCGGCGTCGCCGTACTCGAGCAGCGTCCCGGGCGCGTCGGCCCCGCACAGGCCGAGCGCATTCGGCGGATAGGCGTAGCGCGCGAAGAGGAGCGCGCCGGCCGTGTCCCTCACGTCACCGCCGCCGGCTCTCGCGGCCTGATCGCCAGGTAGGCGACGATGCCGGTGCCCGCGGCGATCGCGATCGTGCCCGCGACGCTGACCGCCGCGCCGTCGATGGCCCCGGCGAGGATCGCGGTGACGACCGCCCCGAAGACCAGCACGGCCGTCACGTCGACGGCCTGGGCCCGCGCAAGCGCCTCGTACCAGGTCGCGACGTAGGCGGTCAGGAGGAGGCCCGTGAGCAGGATCCAGCGCCACTGCGCAGCGTCGAGGCCCGTCAGCCCGCCCCACTTCCCGCTCACGGCGACCCACGCGATCAGGATCGCCGAGCCGAAGCCCATCCGCGCTGCCGCGAGCAGCCGCGGCGAGAGCGGGCCGATCAGATGCTTGACGTAGACGACCTCGACCGCCCAGAGAAGCGTCGCGCCGAGGATCATCGCCTCTCCCTCGCCGAACGCGATCGTCCCGGCGCTCCCCACGAGCCACGCCTGTCCCAGGACGAGCAGCCCGATCGCGACGTACTGCAGGGCGCCGAGCCGCTCCTTCAGCAGCGGCACCGCGAGCAGCGCGACCCAGATCACGAGCGTCTTCTGGATGAACGCCGCCTGCGTCGCCTCGGCACGCGCGAGCCCCTCGAAGAAGAGGACGAAGGGGACGCTGCCACCGATCACGCCCACCGCGAGGAGCTGGAGCCACTGTCGGCGGGAGACGGGCGCCGCAGCCGTGCCCGGCCCCCGGCGGGCCGCGACCAGCGCGACGGCCACGAGGACGGCCGCGGCCACGAGGTTCTTCGCCGTCGTGTACACGGTGGCGTCCCCGAAGTGCTTGACCGCACGGCCGTTGAGGTAGATCGAGACACCGCTGATGCAGGCGGTGACGAAGGCGAGGGCGATTCCGGCGCTACGGCGGCTCATGCCTGGGCTCCTTCCGGTTCGGGGACGAGGACTTCCACGGGGATGCCGAGGTGGAGCAGCACGGCGTCGCCGGCCTCGGCGTCCGGCAGGAACGCGAGCGAGACGACGCGCCCGTCGCCGAGGCGGCCCACGCGGCTTCCCTCCTGCGACCAGACCTCGACGAGCACGGCGGAGGAGCCGATGCACATCAGCGGACTCCCTCCGGTTCCGGCACCTCGACCTCGAGGCTCGCGAGCACGACGCCTGCCGCGCACGGGTCGTCGAGATCGTCCGCGAGCACGGCGTTCACCGCGGCGCCCTCGGCGAGGGTGCCGCGGGAGGCGTCGACGAAGTGCTCGCGGAAGTGCTCGGGCGTGAAGTGCGAGAGCGCGCCGAGGCGCACGGAGACCCGCGTGACGCGGCTCGCGCCGTCGGCCCGGGCGACTCCCTCGATCTCGCGCATCAGGTCGGCCATCAGGGCGCGCTCGTGCATCGCTCCTCCTCCAGGTCGGCCAGGACGTCCCGCACGAGGAAGGCGACCCCGGCCTCT
The DNA here is from genome assembly GCA_035713675.1 of Gaiellaceae bacterium. Classification (GTDB taxonomy): domain Bacteria; phylum Actinomycetota; class Thermoleophilia; order Gaiellales; family Gaiellaceae; genus Palsa-739. Next base: position 7,722 of record DASSZE010000059.1, read on the forward strand.
ACCTCGGGCGTGAGCGACGCGCCCGTCTCGAAGCCGCCCGCCTCGACGCCGTAGATGCGCACCCGGCGCGGCAGACGCCCGAGCGCACGGGCGAGCTCGATCGTCTCCGCGATGCCGATCGCGTGGGTCGAGGAGCGGAACGCGCGCGCGGGCACCGGCTCCTCGCCGGCGTCGAAGCGGTGCAGCGTCCCCGGCGTCGCGCCGGACGAGACCGTGTCGACGAGCACGACGGAGTCGGCTCCCTCCCACGCCTCCATCAGCCGGCTCGGCTCCTCGTCGCAGGCGACGACCTCGACGCCCGCCGGGACACGCGGACGCAGCCGGTCGGCCACGGCGACGCCGGCCGCGTCGTCGCCGCGCATCGAGTTGCCGATCCCGATCACGACGGTCCGTGCCGTCACTTCTCCCGCTCCCAGCGCCGGCGAAGCCGGCGCCTCCGCTCCTTGGTGGGCTCCGTCGAGCCTACGCCCACGCGCTCCACCTGCAGGTCGAGGAAGTGGGTCGCGCACGAGATGCACGGGTCGTAGTTGCGGATCGTCTGCTCGCAGAGCGCGCGCAGGGAATCGTCGTCGAGGCCGGTGTTGCGGCCCACGACGTCGCGCAGGTCGTCCTCGATCGCGAGCTGGTTCTGCGAGGTCGGCGGGACGATCTTCGCGTCGAGGATCGTGCCGTCACCGTCGATGCGGTAGCGGTGGTAGAGCAGTCCGCGCGGCGCCTCGCTCACGCCGTACCCGGTGCCGGCCACCGGCTCGACCGGCTCGGCCGGCCGCTCGGGCTCCTCGTACGCCTGGATGATGCGGAGCGACTCGTCGCACGCGTGCACGAGCTCGACGCTGCGCACGACGATGCTGCGAAACGCGTCACGGCACTCCTCGCCGAGACCGACCTCCGCCGCGGCCTCGCGCGCGAGCGGCGAGAGCTGCGCCGAGCCGAGGCTGTAGCGCGCGAGCGGCCCGCAGAGGTACGTGCCGCCGCCGCGCCGGATCGACTGGAGGGCGTTCGAGCGCTCTACGTGCAGCTCCTCGAAGTGCTCGTCGTACTCCGAGGGCGCGAGGTCGAGCCCTCCGCTCGACCGGATCCGTCCACGCTCGATCGCGTACTCGCCCGGCTGCGAGAGCGCGACGAGCTCGCAGTCGACGACGCGCTCGGGGAACTCGAAGCCCGCCGTCCAGCGCACCGTCTCGAGCGCGGCCTCGCGCGCCCGCTCGAGGGGCTCGACGAGCTCACGGAGCTCGCGCCGCGTCGGCGCGCGGTAGAAGCCGCCGACCCGCACGTTGATCGGATGGATCTCGCGGCCGCCGACGAGGTTCATCACGTCGTTGCCGGTTCGCTTGAGCGCGAGCCCGCGCTCCACCGCGTCCGGTGCGTCGCGGGCGAGCTCGATCGCGCTCTCGTAGCCGAGGAAGTCGGGCGCGTGGAGCATGTAGACGTGCAGCGCGTGGCTCTCGATCCACTCGCCGCAGTAGAGGAGCCGGCGCAGCAGCCGGATCGGCTCGGGCACCTCGACGCCGCAGAGGCTCTCGATCGCGTTGACCGCGCTCGTCTGGTACGCGACGGGGCAGATGCCGCAGATGCGCGCCGTGATGTCGGGCGGCTCGAGGAAGGAGCGGCCGCGCAGGAAGGCCTCGAAGAAGCGCGGCGGCTCGAAGATCCGCAGCTCGACGTGCTCGACGCGGTCGCCGTCGAGCTGCACGGTCATCGCGCCCTCGCCCTCGACGCGCGCGAGGTAGTCGGTGACGATCGTGCGGCGGCTAGACATTTCCCACTCTCGGCGCCGGCAAAGCCGGCACCTCCGCTCTTTGGTGAGCTCCGGCGAGCCTACGCTCACGCTCGACCGCCTTCAGGAAGGGCTCGGCCCCGGCGTTGAAGGTCCGGAAGAGGCGCTCGACGTCGCCGTCGCTGCGGCCGAGGTGCTTCAGCAGCGGGACGAGCGCGCCGGTGTTCGGGCTCTCCATCGGCCCGAAGCAGCCGAAGCAGCCGCGGTCGTAGGACGGGCAGAGGGCGCCGCAGCCGGCCTGGGTCACGGGGCCGAGGCACGGCGTCCCGTGCGCGACCATCACGCAGACGACACCGCGCCGCTTGCACTCGGTGCACACGCTCGTCTGCGGGATCCCCGGGCGGCGGCCGTGGAGGAAGGCGGTCACGACCTCGAGCAGCTGGCGCTTGTCGATCGGACAGCCGCGCAGCTCGAAGTCGACGGCGACGTGCTCCGAGATCGGCGTCGAGGTCGCGAGGGTCGAGATGTACTCGGGCGACGCGTAGACGATCCGCGTGAACTCCTCGACGTCGGCGAAGTTGCGCAGCGCCTGGATGCCGCCCGAGGTCGCGCAGGCTCCGATCGTGACGAGCGCCTTCGAGGCGCGCCGGATCTCGTGGATGCGCTCGGCGTCGTGCGGGGTCGTGACGGAACCCTCCACGAGCGAGAGGTCGTACGGCCCCTCGGCGACGGCGCTCGTCGCCTCCCGGAAGTCGGCCACCTCGACCTTCTCCGTGAGGGCGAGCAGCTCGTCCTCGAGGTCGAGCAGCGAGAGCTGGCAGCCGTCGCACGAGGCGAACTTCCAGACGGCGAGCTTCGGCAGAGTCACAGTTCTCTCACCTCCATGAGCGCCGCGACCTGCGCCTGCGTGTAGACGGGGCCGTCGCGGCAGATCAAGGTCGGGCCGAGCTGGCAGTGGCCGCAGAGGCCGACCCCGCAGCGCATGTCACGCTCGAGCGATACGAGGATCCGCTCGTCGGGCACGCCGCGCGCGCGGAGCGCCTCGACGGTGAAGTGGATCATCACCTCGGGGCCGCAGACGAAGGCCCGCACCGCCTCGGGCCGGAAGATCGCCCGCTCGACGAGCTTCGGCACAACGCCGACGCGGCCCGTCCACGACGGATCCGCCGCGTCGACGGTCACGTCGACGACGAGCCCGTCCCGCCACGCCTCCAGCTCGTCGACGTAGAGCAGGTCGCCCGGGGTCCGCGCGCCGTAGAGAACCGAGACGGCGTCGAACGCGGACCGGTGCGCGAGCGCGTGGAGCACGACCCCCCGCAGCGGCGCGAGGCCGATCCCGCCGGCGACGACGAGCACGTCTCCGCCCGCCGCCGACTCGATAGGCCAGTCGTTGCCGAGCGGCCCGCGCACCCCGAGCACGGCGCCGGGCTCCGACGCACAGACGGCGTTCGTCACCGCGCCGACGGCCCTGACCGTGAGGACGAGGGGGTCGCCCGCGTGCTCCGGCGGGCCGCTGACCGAGATCGGCACCTCCCCGATCCCGAACACGTAGACCATGACGAACTGGCCCGGCGCGACGGCGAAGCCGTCGCCGAGCGGCTCGAGCTCGAGCGTCCACGTGTCTGCGGTGTCCTGTCGCCGCTCCGCCACCCGGAACGGCGACGGCACGAACGCCCCCGCGGGCGTGACCTCAGCGGCCGTTGCCATACACGTCCAGGAGCCGGAGGCGCGTCCACTGCAGGCGCTCGATCAGCACCTGCGCGAAGCGGCTCATGAGGTCACGGCCGAGCACCGGGTCGGCGGCGCACTTGTCCCGCAGGCACTTGCCGTCGAACTGCGTCGCGCGCACGGTGGACAGAGCCCGCGCGTCGAAGTGCGAGCGGTACGGCGGGAAGAGCCACGACCAGCCGAGCAGGTCCCCCGACTCGAGCGTCTCGATCACGAGCTCGCCCCGCGGCGGGACGAAGTTCCCGACCGCGACTGTGCCGTGACGGAGGACGAAGAACGTGTCCGCGGCGTCGCCCTGGCGGAAGATCGTCTCGCCCGCGTCGAAGCGGACGTTTCGGCCGCAGCCGGCGATCAGGGCGATCTCGTCCTCGGGCAGTCCTTCGAAGAACGGAACCTGGGCGAGGATCTCGTCAAGCTCCTTCTGCATCGGTCACCTCCTCTGCGCGCAGCGCGGCGACCTCCGCCGTGATGTCGATCCCGACCGGGCACCACGCGATACAGCGGCCGCACCCCACGCAGCCGGACGTGCCGAACTGGTCGTGCCACGTGCCGAGCTTGTGGGTCAGCCACTGGCGGTAGCGGGAGCGGCCCGACGTGCGGACGCTGCCGCCGTGGATGTACGAGTAGTCGAGCGAGAAGCACGTGTCCCAGACGCGCGTGCGCGTCGCCTCCGCGCCGGCGAGGTCGGTCGTGTCCTCGACCGAGGAGCAGAAGCAGGTCGGGCAGACGAGGGTGCAATTGCCGCAGGTGAGGCAACGCTCGGCGACGTCGTCCCAGCGCGGAGACTCGAGCTTGCGCGCGAGCAGGTCACGCAGGTCCCCGCCGTCCATCGTCCGGCCCATGCGGGCGGCGGCCGAGTCGACGACGGCGTCGGCCGCGGTGACGTCCGTCTCCGTGGCGGGCCGGGACGGCAGCTCGGCGAGCACCTCCGCGCCGGCCGGACTGCCGACCTGGACGAGGAAGCGGTGCCCGCCGTCGAGCAGCTCCGTGAGCGCGAGGTCGTAGCCCTCGCGGGCGCGCGGCCCGGTGTCCATCGAGACGCAGAAGCAGGTCGCGGCCGGCTCGCCGCAGTTGACCGCGACGACGAAGATGCCGCCGCGCCGCGCGGCGTAGTCGCGGTCGACGAACTTGCCACCGAGGAAGACGCGATCCTGGATCGCGATCGCACTCAGCTCGCAGGCGCGCACGCCGAGGAAGGCCAGCGGCGTCTCGTCGGGCGGCTCCTCCTCGACGACCGGCGCGCCGCCGTTCTGCCGCGCGCGCCAGAGTCGCAGCCGGGCGGGAAAGAGGAACTGCTTCCAGGAGTGCGGTCCGACCGCGTAGCCGAACCGCGCGTCGTCGTCGCGGCGCTCGAGCCGGTAGGTTCCCGCCTCCTGCCGGTCGGTCCAGCCCACGGGCAGCTCGGAGGCGCTCTCGAGCTCGTCGTAGACGATCGCGCCGTCGCGCACGGAAGGCCCCAGCACGCGGTAGCCACGCCGGCGAAGCACGCCGATCAGGTCGTCCAGCGCGTCCGGCTCGATCACAGCGTTGACGGTCACGTCGCTCACTGCACCTCCAGGGTCCTCGACGGCCCGCGAACCCACATCCGGAAGTCCACGGATCGCGTGCAGGGATTCTCCGTCCCGCCGGGAGCCCGCGCAAGCGTGCACACCGGTCGGCCCGAGCCCGCCGCCGGGCCGCGCCGTAGAGGAGGAGTGCGCTCGACGGCGTAGCAACGCTCACGGCGGGCCTTGGCGATCCCCCTTCCCGAGGCCCGCCGCATCTATCGGCCCGCTGCGGCGCCGGCTTGAGCGGCCGCGATGACTTTCCGGCGCGGCGACCGTCCTAGTTGCGACACCCACCGCGAGGAGGCTCGAGATGTCCACCACGACACCGAAGCTCGACATCAGCAAGGTCGGCCGCGTCTGCGTGACCGTCGCCGACACGGACCGGGCGATCGACTTCTACGTCGGCACGCTCGGCTTCGAGAAGGTCGTCGACGAGCCGATGGGCCCGGGCATGCGCTGGGTCGAGGTCGCGATTCCCAATGGTCGAGCCACTGCGGAGACGACGATCGCTCTCGCGCCGCCGCCCGAAGGCCAGGCTGCCGGCGGCGTCCAGACAGGGATCTGCCTCGACACGAGCGACGTCGACGGCGTGCACGCGGCGCTGAAGTCGGCCGGCGCGGACGTCGACGGCGAGATCAGCCGTTACGGCGGCCCGGTGCCGCCCATGTTCTGGCTGCGCGACCCCGACGGCAACTCCCTCATCGTCGTCCAGCCGTCGAGCTGATCGGCGCATTCGACCTGCGGACGGTCGACTTCATGGCGCGCCTCCGCCTCCGGACGGGGGCGCGCCTCGTCCGCGCGCCGCGTGAGCTCCGGGAGCTGCTCGAGCTCTGCGGGCTACGCGAGGCGTTAGGTCTCGAGGCGGCTTGGCAGCCCGAACAGGGGAAACAGCCGCTCGGTGTCGAGGAAGAACGTCAGCTCGACGATCTTGCCCTCTGACACCTCGGGGACGATGAGCGCCCACGGCTCGTGGCCGCCCTCGGGCGACGGCTTGAACTGACCCCACGCGGGCATCCCGTTGGCGAGGCCGACCGGGACGAGCTTCGAGCCCTTGCAGCCGATGCCGGGGCCGAACCACCACGTGAAGATGTCGTCGCGGCCCTCGAGCCAGAGGCTGTACGGCGGCATGGACTGGACCGCGTCCTCGTGCAGAAGGTCGGTGAGCCGCTCGATGTCGTACGCCTCGAAGGCCGAGACGTAGCGGTCGAGGAGCGCGCGCGTCTCGTCGTCGAGCTCGGCGGGCGCCGCGGTGTCGGCCGTCGCGAGCGTCGCGCGGGCGCGCTGCAGGGCGCTGTTGACCGAGGCGACGGTCGTCTCGAGCAGTTCCGCGGCCTCGCTCGCCTGCCACTTCAGGACCTCGCAGAGGACGAGGGCCGCGCGCTGCTTGGGCGGCAGGTGCTGGAGCGCGGCGACGAACGCGAGCCGCAGGGTCTCGCGCTGCTCGGCGAGCTCCTCCGGCGTCGGCAGCGGCGTGATCCACGTCAGCTCCGGCAGCTCGGCGAGATTCTCGAACAGCGGCTCCTCGGCCGGCCCGAGGTCCATCGGCCGGGCGCGGCGCTCGCGGCCGGAGAGCGCGTCGAAGCAGACGTTCGTCGCGATCCGGTACAGCCACGACTTGAGCGCCGAGCGGCCCTCGAACCGCTCGAGCGACCGCCACGCGCGCAGCATCGTCTCCTGCACGGCGTCCTCCGCCTCGAAGGCGGAGCCGAGCATCCGGTAGCAGTAGCCGGTCAGCTCGCGGCGGTACTGCTCGAGCTGGTCGGCCGTGGCTGACTGGGCGGTGGCCACGCGGACATCCTAGAAGACGGCGCTGCGGAAACTCCACAAGCGGCTTGCGCGCCGCACCCGATGCGCCGCCGGGCCGTCGACCCGATCCTCGGTAGGTCGAGGAAAGGACGGAAACGATGTTCAGGACGATTGTCTGGGCCACCGACGGATCGAAGCTCGCCGACCGCGCGCTCGACTACGTGCGCGAGCTCGGCAACGTGCACGGATCGCGCATCGTGGCGGTGCACGCGAACGAGTTTCTCCAGGGCCGCGCGCAGGGCTACCCGGCGCTTGCCGACGAGCCCGATCTCGAGCAGAAGATCGCCAAGCAGGTCGAGGAGCTCCGGAGCGTCGGGGTCGACGTCACGTTCGAGGTGCGGACCGGCAACCACGACGTCGCGACGCTCATCGCGGAGGCGGCGGACGAGGTCGACGCCGATCTGATCGTGGTCGGAACGCACGGCCACGGCGGCTTCACCGCCGCCCTCATGGGCAGCGTCGCCCGCGCCCTCTGCCACACGGCCGGGAGGCCGGTGCTCGTCGTCCCGCCGCCTGTCCCGCACCGGAGCAAGGCAGCGAAGACGGCTGACCGCGTGGCGACCGTCTGAGCGAGAAGTGCGGCGGGCGGGCACGAGGCCCGCCCGCCGTGTCACCC
>DASSZE010000060.1:0-13354 GCA_035713675.1 Gaiellaceae bacterium
GCTCGACGCCGCCCGCCCCGAGGGCAGGATCGTCGTCTGCGGCGCGACCACCGGGCCCAACCCGCCGGCCGCGCTCCACCGGGTCTGGTGGAAGCAGCTCTCGATCCTCGGCTCGACAATGGGGACGGGCGAGGACTTCGCGGCGGCCTACGAGCTCGTCGCGACCGGCCGCGCACGGCCGGTCGTCGACGAGGTGGTACCGCTCGAGCAGATCCGCGCCGCACACGAACGGCTCGAGGCGGGCGAGCAGCTGGGGAAGATCGTCCTCAGCATCTCGTAGCGGGCGCTACTGCAGCGCAGGCGCCCCTGCGGCGAGGTCCTTCTTCAGGCCGCGCAGCTTGAAGGCGACGAAGATGTCGGTGATACCGCGGCTCAGGGCGATGATCCCGACGTAGGCCACGAGCAGGATCACGGAGCGCCGGAAGCTGCCGGAGACCCAGAACGCCAGCAGGATCTCGAGGATCCCGAGGACGAGCTGCAGCCACCAGATCTCCAGCTGCTCCTTGGCGATGAACGAGACCATGATGTCGTAGATCCCCTTGAACAACAGGAACAGCCCCATGAGCGCGGCCAGCGTCGCGAAGGCGTTGTGCGGATGGACGAGGGCCCAGATCCCGGCGACGAGGAAGAGCGCGCCGAGGAGCCCGTGCACGATCTTCCAGCCGGTCGTCCAGAGCCCGAGCCCCACGAACTCCATCAGCCCCGCTGCGATCGCGACGACCCCGAACAGGATCGAGACCGCGTAGACGGTCTTGTAGTTCCCCTGGAACACGATCAGCGCGAACACCAGCCACGCGATCCCGCTCACCAGCAACAGCCACCACCTGCCGGCGGCGTCCTCGACCGCCTCACGCGTTTCGAGCGCTAAATCCATCGTGTCGCTCCCGATTCGTGTCGATTGCGTCGACCAGCAAAGGCCCGTTCGAGCCGAGAAACGGGAGTCCTGCTAGCCGAAGCCGAGGATGAACTTCGCGTCGTCGGACATCCGGTCCGGCGTCCACGGGGGGTCGAAGGTGAGCTCCAGCTCGACGTCCTGGATCCCCTCCACCTGCCGGACGGCGCTGTCGATGTCCTGCGCGATCAGCGGGCCGGCGGGGCAGCCCATCGAGGTCAGGCTGTAGGTGACCTTCGCGGTCGAGTCCTCGACCTCGACCTCGTACAGGAGCCCGAGGTCGACGATGTCCATCCCGAGCTCGGGATCCTCGACCTGCCGTAGAACCTCGAGCACCTCGTCCTTCGTCGCCATGGCGCCAGTCTAGAGGCGCGTACCATCCCGCCGTGCTCCTCGCAGACGGCGGCACCGTGTTCGTCGAGTGGGTGATCGTCCTCTCGTCGATCGTTCCCGTGCTGGGGCTGGCCTGGTTCGCCTGGTGGTTCCTGCGTGCCGGCAAGCGCTACGACGAGCGCGAGCGGGCCACCGGCTCTTCGACACCGGACGGCCCGCCCACCGACGCGGCCCCCTAGGCGGCGGGCTGGATGTTCTGGTTGACCCGGAAGACGTTGTCCGGGTCGTACTTCGCCTTGATGCGCGCGAGACGGTCGTAGTTCGCTCCGTACATGCCGCGCACGCGATCGGGCTCGTCCATCGCGAAGTTCGAGTAGCCGCCGGCGAGGACGTACGGCTTGAGGGCGTCCGAGTAGGCGCGGCACCACTCCGTGATCGCCTCTGCGTTCGCAGGATCGGGATCGACACCGGCGACCACCTGCGCCCACTTCGCGTGGCGATATCCCCATGCCGTCTCGTCGTTGCCGACCCGCGACGCCGCGCCGTCGATCGAGTACATGTGCATCGTCGACTTCCACGTCGGGACCGTGTCGTGGAACCGGAGGTGGACGTCGATCGCGTCGTCGGAGATCTCCTCGACGAAGTCGCCGCGCCAGTACCACTGGTCACCCGGCGCGTAGACGGCGTCGAAGGCGGTGTTCCAGACCGGCACCGGCATCGGGCCGATGCCGTCCAGCAGCGGGGTGCCGAACGAGCGCGCCTCGCGCAGCGCCTCCGACTCCTCTTCCCCGGCCTGCGTGAGCACGACCGCGGCGGTCTTCCGCAGATGGAGCTCCTCGGGGAACGGCGGGCCCGGCGGCACGGTGACGAGCCCGTACCAGATGCCGAGCTCGTCCGGCTGCTGCGGCACGAAGTCGCGGTACCAGCGGAGCACCTCCGCCGCGTCCCCGATGTCGTAGAGAACCGGGCCCGCGAGCACCATCGATGCGGGATGGGAGCGAAACGTGAACTCGGTGACCACGCCGAAGTTGCCGCCGCCGCCCCGAAGGGCCCAGAAGAGCTCGGAGTCCCGTTCGGCGTCGGCCTGTACGACGGAGCCGTCCGCGAGGACGACGGTCGCGGCCAGGAGATTGTCGATCGTGAGGCCCATTCCCCGCGAGAAGTGACCGACGCCGCCGCCGAGGGTCAGGCCGCCCACACCGGTCGTCCCGATGATCCCGACGGGAACGGTCAGCCCGTGCTTGTGCGTCGCCTCGAGCAGGTCCTTCAGCAGCACGCCGCCCTGGACGCGCGCGAGCTTCGCGCCGGGATCGACCTCGACCGCATTCAGCTGCGAGAGGTCGATCACGAGGCCGTCGTCGACGCTGCCGAGCCCGGCGCCGTTGTGACCGCCACCGCGGACCGCGATCCGCAGGCCGCGCTCGACGCCGTAGCGCACGGCGGCGGCAACGTCGGCAGCGTCCACGCAGTACGCGATCGCGGCGGGGCGCTTGTCGATCATCGCGTTGAAGAGGGCGCGCGCCTCGTCGTAACCCGGCGCGCCGGTCTCCACGACCCGGCCCCTCACCGCCGACGCGAGGCCTTCTACGGAAACAGCCATCTTCTCCTCCCAGGTCCGTTGCAGGCGATGCTACGCCGCCCTAGTGCGAAAGCAAACGCTCTCGCGCTCTCATTCGCTAGACGCCCAGAAGGCGGACTTCTTCCCGCCGCTCGCGGGCGAAGAAGTGGATGCCGTCGACGAAGCGCACCCAGTTGCAGCGGGTGCACATGACGAGCGAGTGCGTGCGCGCGCTGTCGGCGAGGAAGCGGACGCCGCGGAGCAGGTCGCCGTTCGACACGCCGGTTGCGGCCACGATCACCTCTCCCGGCGCGAGGTCCTCGGTGCTGAAGACGCGCTCGTAGTCGTCGATCCCGGCCTCCCGCAGCTCGTCGATCTCACGGCGGGAGGTGGGCCAGAACTGCGCCTGCAGCTCGCCGCCGAGACAGCGCAGCGCCGCCGCCGAGAGCACGGCCTGCCGCGTGCCGCCGATCCCGATCGCGAGGTGGTCGTTCGTGCCGCGGATCGCGGCCGAGATCGAGGCGGTGACGTCGCCGTCCTGGATCAGCTTGATGCGCGCGCCCGCGTTGCGGATCTCCTCGATCAGGTCGTGGTGGCGCGGCCGGTCGAGGACGATCGTCGTCACGTCGTTCACGCGGCGGCCGAACGCCTCGGCGATCGCCTCGATGTTCGCGCCCACGGGCCGCAGCAGGTCGATCGAGCCCCGGGCCAGCGGCCCGACGGCCATCTTGCGCATGTAGATGTCGGGCAGCGTCGTGAAGCGGCCCGGCTCGCCGACGGCGATCATGGACATCGCGCCGTTGCCGCCGCGCGCGACGACTCCTCGCCCTTCGAGCGGGTCGAGCGCGAGGTCGACCTCGAGCCCGCCCGCGCCGACGATCGCGCCGGACGTGAGGCCGCCCGAGTCGTCCATCGACCCGAGAGCGACGCGACCCTGGATCCGCAGCATGTCGAGCGTCGCCCGCATGCCGGTCGCGGCCGCCTCCTCGGCGGCATCCTCGTCCGCCCGTCCCAGCCAGCGGGCCGAGACCAGGGCGGCCCGTTCGGTCGCCCGCAGGTACGCCTGGCACTCGCAGGGCTGCTCCTGCTCGGCCGGGGTCTGCCCCTCGCTCATCGCGCCACCGTCCGGCTCCGTTCCGCCGCGTCGAGGACGAGGTCGGCGACCGTCCGCGCCGCGCGGTCCGCGTCCCGGTTCTCGATCACGGGCACATCGTCTCGCCGCGCTCGGGCGACGATGAGCTCCTGCAGACGGCGGATGTCGGCGAACCGCTCGAGGTAGCGCGACTCCGGCCGGTGCTCCTCGTCGCGGAAGTGGAAGTGGCGGATGTGCTCCTCCTCGTCCTCGATCGAGAGGACGACGAACACCGAGACCGCGAGCTCGGGCCGCGGCAGGTCGACCATGCCCGGCACGAGGTGGACTCCCTCGAGCACGAGCGACCAGCCCTCGTGGAGCGCGCGCTCGGACGAGGCGCGCACGCCCACGTTCACGTTGCGCGCCTGCTGCAGGAAGCCGTACTCGAGCGGGTCGTCGGCGTCCGGGAAGGCGTCGCCCGCCTCGAAGCTCGACTGGTGGATGGCGGGCATGAAGTCGTTCGAGAAGAAGGCCCGCATCGTCTGGCGGACGAAGTCGGTGGAGGTGACGCGCGTGATGCCGAAGCGATAGGCGAGCTCGGTGGCGACCGTCGACTTGCCGGTGCCGGTCGCGCCGCCGATGAAGACCATGATCGGCAGGTCGAGCTCGCGCAGGGCCTCGTAGCGGCGTAGCCGCCGCATCGCCTCGTGGCCCTCCTCCTCGCCGAGCACCTCGATCGCGAGCGCCTCGAGCCGCTCGAGCTCGATCGCGGTCAGCCCGCGCTCGATCAGCTCGTCGCCGACGCGGCTCGCGAGGGCGTACGCGCGGTAGCCGGCGACACCCGCGGCCATGAGCGACCGTGCCATGAGACCGCGCGAGTAGGGCAGCCCGAGCTCCCCGCCGCCGAGCGGGAGGGGCATGATTCGCCGCGGCTCGTTCATGCCCGGCTCCGATCCGGCACGAGCGAGAGCACGCGCTCGTCGAGCTCGTCCGAGACGACGTCGTTCGCCGCGAGGACGACCTCGGCGCCGCGCGCGAGCGCGGCCTCCGCGACGAGGTCGACGGCGGCGGCCTTCAGCTCGACGAGATAGACCTCGGCGTCGACGCGCTCCAGCTCCTCGCGCAGCAGGTCGCGCCGCGCGAGGTTGCGCGAGACGTGCACGACCTCGGCATCGAGCTCCTCCACCGGTGCCGGGCCGGTCGTGAAGACGGCGGTGCGGCGGCCGTGGAGCGGCTCGGCCGGGCGCAGGCGCAGCTCCGCGCCGACGACGGGCACGTCGGAGATCGAGCGGATCGCGTCCCGGTCCGCGCCGCCCGTGTCGACGACAAGATCCGAGACGAGCACGCGATACGCGTTGAGCCCGGCGCGCGCATCGTGGCCCCGGTTCGTGACGAGGATGCGCGCATCCGTCTCGACCGGCGGCAGCGCCGCGCCGCTGCCGTCGAAGACGAGCAGCTCCGGGTCGAGCTGCGCCGCGAGCTGCGCGCCGGCGAGGACGTTGGACTCGAACGGCGCACCCGCGAGCCCACCACCGGCGCGCCGGCAGCCCACCGCCGGCACGGACGCGAGCGCGGCGGCCTCGAGGTGGTCGGAGGCCGCGTGCCGGCCCGAGCGGGACAGCGCCAGCAGGTCGTCGAGCGTCGGCGGCGTCTCGACGAGCTCCGGCTCGGCCGGCCCGCCCCGTCCCATCGCCACGACGACGACGCGGCGGTCGCGCGCGAGCAGGCGCGCGACGTGGCCCGCCACCGCCGTCTTCCCGATCCGCTTCCCGAGACCGATCACGGCGAGCGACGGCAACTCGACCGGCGCCAGCGGCGGCGGGTCGAACCGGAAGTCCGCGCCGACGTACGGCAGCCCCAGCGCGAGCGCCCGCGACGCCCAGAGCAGCCGCTCTCGCGGCCCGAGCACCGGCTCGTCGGAGAGGTCGACGACGAGATCCACCTCCACCGCGTCCAGCGAGTCGACGAGCGGGACGCCGTAGTCCTCTCCTCCGCGCAGCTTCTCGGTGCCGCCGACGAGGAGCGCGCCCACGACCTCGTACGGCAGCGCCGCGAGCGCGTCGCGCACGACGGGCGCGTAGTGCTCGCCGTCGATCAGGACGAGTGCGCGACGGGTCACGTGGAGCGCACCTCGTCCTCGATCCGGGCCGTGTACTTCTCGTACGTCTTCGTGTCGGTCGAGAACTGGATGATCCGCTCCTGCCCGTGGAACGGGTACCGGCGCCACACGTCCACGTGCGTGCCCTCGACCTCCACGACGTTGTAACAGGGCCGCCCGTTGCCGCGAAGGCGCGACGACGAGACGGTGCCGGCGTTGACGACGAAGAGGTTCTCCAGCCGCCAGGCGTACGGCACGTGCTTGTGGCCCGAAAGCACCAGGTCGACGTGCGCGCGCTGCAGGCACTCGAGCGTGTCGCCGGCGTCGTTGACGATGTTGCGCTCGCGGCCCGTTCCCGGCACCGGCAGCAGGTGGTGGTGGCAGACGAACACGCGCAACTCCGCATCCTCCTCGAACGCGGCCTCGATGAGCCGGTAGCGGCCGCGCCCGATCTGGCCGTTGTCGAGATCGGGCTCGCTCGAGTCGACCGCGACGATCGTCGCGCCGCCGACGCGCAGCACCGAGTTCCGCTCGCCGAAGAGATCCTCGAAGTGGACGTAGCCGACGTTGCGCGAGTCGTGGTTCCCGGGGATCACGACAATCGACCCGCACTCGATCCGGTTCAGGTACTCGCGTGCGAGCGCGTACTCGTCCTTGAAGCCGTTCGAGGTGAGGTCGCCGGAGATCACCACGACGTCCGGCTCCATCTCGTTCGTCTCCGCGATCGCGCGCTCGAGATGCTGCGGGAGGAAGAACTGCTGCCCGCAATGGAGGTCCGAGAGCTGCACGATCCGGAACATGTCGCGGAAGGCTAGTTCGCTCGCGCCGCGCGCGCTGGGCCCGGATTTGTTTCTTCGTCCGGTGCCGTCGGTACCGTGATTGAGCGATGGAGCTCGAACTCCCGGCGTTTCGGGCCTACCGCGGCACTGAACCGCCACGGTTCGTGAGTCCGGCGGAGCTGGAGTGCGCCAAGGTGCTCGACTACTACGACGTGCCCTGGGCATACGAACCGCGGACGTTCGTGCTCGAGGAGGACGAGGACGGCCGCGTGCTCGAGGCCTTCACGCCCGACTTCTATCTCCCCGACCAGGACCTCTACGTCGAGATCACCGCCATGAAGCAGTCGCTCGTGACCCGCAAGAACCGGAAGCTCCGCAAGCTGCGCGAGCGATACCCCGACGTCCGGATCAAGCTCTTCTACCGGCGCGACCTGGAGCGCCTCGCCCAGCATTTCCACCTCGACCTCGCCAGCTGAGTCCGGCCACCGGCCGGGCGACGACCGGATCGGAGAGATCTACCTCTCCGCGGCCGAGATCGCCGCGCGCGTCCGGGAGCTCGGAGCCGAGATCGCCCGCGACTACGCGGGCCGCGAACCCGTGCTCGTCGGCTCGCTCAAGGCGAGCCTCGTCTTCTGCGCCGACCTCTCCCGCGCGATCCCGATCCTCCACGGGCTCGACTTCGTGGAGCTCGCCGGCTACGGCAGCGCGCGCATGGGCGGGCACCAGCAGATCCGCGTGCTCAAGGATCTCGACCTCGACGTCCGTGGCCGCGACGTACTCATCGTCGAGGACGTCGTCGACACCGGGCTGACGCTCAACTACCTCGTCCGCACGCTGGAGCTGCGCGGCCCTGACTCGATCGCCGCGGTGACCCTGCTCGACCGGCCGTACCGGCGGCTCGTGGACGACCTTCCCGTCCGCTACGTCGGCTTCGACGTGCCCGACGAGCTCTACGTGGGCTACGGCTTCGACCTCGAGGAGCGGTACCGGGAGCTTCCCGACCTGCGCCTCGTACACCTCGGCTGAGCCGGGGCCGTAACCGCCCGCCCGCTCCGGGCGTTTATCCGTTGCAAGTCGGAAAGATCCGAGGTTCGGGGGACACCACATCGGGGTCCCGCACAAGGGTCGTCTCCCGACGACGCCGGCCGTCTCCTCCCGAGGCGGCCGGCTCTTCTTCTGTAACGTCGGCGCATGCACGCGTTCGGCGTCGGCGATGCGGTCGAGCGGCTGCGGGCGAGCGGCGGCGGCTACGAGGTCGTCCACGAGTCGCCGGGGATCGAGCTCGGCGTCTACGTCCTCGTCGCGCCCGAGCCCGACCGCCAGCAGCCTCACGCCGACGACGAGGTGTACGTCGTGCTGGAGGGAACGGGCGTGCTCGAGGTGTCGGGCGAGAGCGTGCCGGTGGACGTCGGCCACGCCGTGTTCGTCGAGGCGGGCGCGGAGCACCGCTTCACCGCCTACGAGCATCTCGCGGTGCTCGTGATCTTCGAGCGGAAGCCGGGGCCCTAGTCGGTCTTCGCGCTGAGCCGGGTCAGCTCGTCGGCGAGCTCGGAGCGCACGCCCGGCGCGTCGACGAGCCCGATGCGCAGCCGCCCTCCCGCAGCCAGGTCGAGCACGACGGACGGGCGGCCGCCGAGCCGCTCCTGGATCCTGTGGCCGATGCGGACGTGCTCGATCTCGCCGTAGGGAACCCGGTGGACGCGGGCCGGCCGCCGGCCGCGCGAGCCCTCGAAACGCAGGCCGGCCGGCTCGAGCTCGAGCTTGCCGGTCTCGACCTCCTGGCGGGGCTCGCTCCAGAGAACTGCGTAGCTGCTCACGTTTCGGATGATCGCTGGGACAGTGCGGCCCTTCATCGGTAGCTCCGCACTTTCCTCGTGCGGGAAAGCCGCTCGCCTGGCTAGGCGTTCTCGTCGGGCTCGAGCAGACCCTGGCGGATCGCGTAGCGCACGAGCTCGGCGCGGGTGGAGAGCCGGAGCTTCTGCATGACGTGCGCCCGGTGCGTCTCCGCCGTGCGGACCGAGATGAAGAGCAGCTTCGCGATCTCCTGATTCGTGTGCCCGAGTGCCAGCAGGCGCAGCACCTCGCGCTCGCGCTCCGAGAGCGGATCGGCCTCCGCGCGCGCCCGCGCCTCGGCCTCGGCGGCGGCAAGCCGCGCACCGAGCGCCGGGTGGACGTAGCGGTTGCCGGCGGCCACCTCGCGCACCGCCTGCACGAGCTCGTCGTCCGCGGCCTCCTTGAGGAGGTAGCCGCTCGCTCCGGCGGCGAAGGCCTGACGGACGTAGCTCGGGTCGTCCTGCATCGAGAGGACGAGGATGCGGGCGCGCGGCGCGGCGGCGAGGATCTCCGGCGCGGCTTCGATGCCGCTCCGGCCGGGCAGCACGACGTCCAGCAGCACGACGTCCGGCTTGTGCAGCCGGGCAAGGCGGATGGCCTGCTCGGCGTCGGCGGCCTCGTCCTCCACGACCAGGCCCGCCTCCGCCTCGAGCAGCAGGCGCAGCCCGGAACGGACGAGCGTGTGATCGTCGACGATGAGGACGCTGATCTGGTCGGGAACCGGCTTGGCTTTCGTGGCAGCGCTCATGGGAGGAGCTTGCTCGCAGGCGGCCCCGGGTGAATCCGGGCACGCGCGCCACGCATGTGCGTAGTTTCCCGCAGGTCAGACGGCGGTGTGTGCGTGCAGCGTCTCGCGCTTCGGGTGGTGAGGCTCCGGCACCGCCGCCGCGTGCACGATCACCACGGGGCAGTGCGAGTGGGCGGCGCAGTGGTGGCCGACGGAGCCGAGGAGCATCCCCTTGAGGCCGCCTAGACCGCGGGAGCCGACGACCAGGAGGTCCGCGTGCGCCGAGCGCTCGACGAGCACCTGGGCCGGGTTCCCGGTCACCGTCTTCGGCACGATCCGGACGCCCGGGTCCTTCCCCACCGCGTCGCGCACGATTTCCGCCGGCCTCGCATGAGCCGCCTTGCGCAGCGGCTCCCAGTCGATCAGCGGCGGCACCGCGAGCGACACGAGCGCCCCGGGATCCCAGGCGTACACGGCCTCGACCGTCGCGCCCGTCACCTTCGCCTGCTCGATAGCCCACCGGAGCGCGTCCGCGGCCGACACCGAGCCGTCGATCCCAACGATGATCCGTCCGTTCATGCCTCGAGCTTCGCTGCGCGCGGGCCCATCCGCATCCGCAGCTCCACCGATCCAGACCGAGTAGTTCCGACTACGCTGGGCCGGTGGTCACCGAGGGCGAGCCGGCGCCGGATTTCACGCTGACGAGCGACACCGGAGAGAGCGTCAGCCTCTCCGACTTCCGCGGCAAGCCGGTCGTTCTCTACTTCTATCCCAAGGACGACACGCCCGGGTGCACGACCCAGGCTCGCGGGATCCGCGACGCGTACGGCGAGTTCGAGCGCGCCGGCGCCGTCGTGCTCGGCGTCTCGCCGGACAGCGTCGAGCGGCACGCGAAGTTCCGGGACAAGTACGGCCTGCCGTTCACGCTCCTCGCCGATCCCGAGCACGAGGTCGCGGAGCGTTACGGCGTCTGGGGCGAGAAGAGCTTCGCCGGCAAGAAGTACATGGGCGTCAGCCGGTCGACGTTCGTCATCGCTGCCGACGGGACGGTCGCCAAGGCGATGCACGACGTCAAGCCGGCGTCGCACGCCGACGACGTCCTCGCCGTCCTCGCAGCCGCCTGACCGCGCCAATTCCCCTCCGCCGGGGGATTCCCTCCGCCGCGTACGGGGAACACGATGGAGTTGCGGCGATGCAGCTTTTCGTGCGGGATTCCACCTACACCGATCGGCTCGCGGCGTTCCTGACGAGCGTCGGCCGGCCTGCCGTCGTCTCCGCGCCGAACCGGATCGAGGTGCCCGGTGGCGGCGACCCGGAGGCGGGCGCCGACATCGAGCTGGAGCTGTACCTCCGCGTCTGGCGCGTCCTCTACCCGGACGCCGAGGTCGAGCCCGCCACCTAGCTGCGCAGCCGCGTTTCTGCGACGCTTGTCGGATGTTCGGGTGGCTCCGCTCGCTCTTCGGCCGCGGGAAGAAGCGCGACGTCTCGCCCATCCGCGAGGCGGACGCGTATGCCCGCAGCTACGGCGAGCGCAGCGGCGAGATCGTCAGCGTCTCCCGCATCGAGCTCAAGCCGATCCCCCGCCGGACCGGCGACATGACCGGCGAGCTGTTGCGGCGCGCCTTCGAGGCGCGCCTCGACTCGCGCGGCAAGGCCGCCACCTGACGGGCCCTATTCCTGGTCGGGCGCCTCGGCGTCGGGGTCGATGCGATCGGCGCGGGCGCCCACCTCGGCCGCCGTCCGGCGCGCCTCGGTCGCCTGCTGCTGGTGCTCGCGAGCGATCCGCTCGCGCTCATCGGCCTGCTGCGCGTGCGCGTCGGCCTGCTGACGGAGCTGCCGCGCCTCCTCGCGCCGCTGCTCGAGGTGCTTCCGCCGGTTGCGCCACGCACCGAGGAACACCAGCGCGAGGGCGACCACCACGGCGATCGCGATCACGATCCAGATCCACGTAGCCATTCCTGCCTCCTCGACCCCACTTCGTTGCCGGAGAGGGAGAAACGGCCCCCGCCGCGATCTGGTTCCGCCGGCGAAGGAAGGGGCCCGCGCGCCGAGGTCGAATCGTCGTCGGGCAGGGGTCTACGACAGGAGGTACCACGGTGGTCAATTCGTTGCGGTATGCGGGATGTGCGGTCGGCTTCGGCTTCGGGCTCGTGTGGATGACGGTCGGGCTCGGCCCGGCGATCCTCGTCCTGCTGTGCATGGCGCTCGGCCTCGGCGTGGCGTTCATCGCGGAGCACGAGCGCGCCGACCTGAGGAAGCTCCGGCCGGCGCGGTCGACACCGTCGCCCGCGGACGAGCCGCTCCTGCGTGACGAGTACGAGCTCGATCGCTACGAGATCGACGACATCGAGCTTCCCGAGGAGGAAGTCGCCTCCGTCGGCACCCGAGTCGAGTACGGCTGGCCGACTCCCAGCCAGTAGGTAACGGACCCAGGCGGCTACGTCTTGCAGGAGGGCGACGAGGTGATCGACACGTCCATCGCTGGGAGGCCGGCGCGCTCGTCCGGCAGTGACGGTCGGCGCGCCTACCTCTCCTCGTCGAGTTCCTCGCATTCGAGGCAGACCCATTCGCCCTCATGATCCTCGTCGGCGCTGAGAGCGGCCGGCACCATCGTCACGCCGCAGGCAGCGCAGATCGGTGGGCGGTCATCCGCCATCTGGAGACCGTAGCGATCCGGGACCTCGCGGATGGCCTCCGCTTCTGGAGGCGATAGACGTCCGGTTGTTGCCCTAGAGGGGTGTCTCCCTTGCCCGCCTCTGGGAAGGAACCGGCTGGCCTGGCCCGTGTCCGGAATGACCCTCGATCGGGGCACGGCTCCGGCCGAACGGAATCTTCGGATCGTGAGCTTGTAAGGCACGAACGGAGCGGCAGTAAACGCCCAGGGTTCCGTTCGCTACGTGCTCGTCGACGACCGCGTCCGAGGGCGACCCGTCCACCCAAACGCCGGGGCCACGGCGAGGTCGGACGCGAAGCTCGGAGGCCCGAGATGGGGTGTCTAGTCGTCGGTGATCGGCGGCCCGAGGAGTGTCATGTCGTGCTTCTCGAAGACGGCGGCGACGGCTGCACGGTCGGGTGTTCCGCCTCGGGTCAGAGGGCCGAGTTCTTCGTAGAATTTGTGACCGCCACCGGGCGTGTAGACGACGACGATTTCGCCCGGGTCTTCGGTCGTGTTGAGGAATGCGTGCGGGACTCCCGACGGTAGGTAGGCGAAGCCGCCTTCGCCGCAGTGGAATGTCTCTTCGCCGATCCGGATCGTGAATCGGCCTCGAAGGACGTGGATCGTTTCCTCTTGCTTGTGGTGAACGTGGAGCGGCGGGCCACCCTTTGGTGCGACCTCGACGATGAAGTAGTCGAAGGCCCCGCCGGTGTCCTCCCCGGTGACCTTGAAGACGAGATCTCGTCCAGGGCCGGACTGGAGTCTGAGTCCTTCGGTTGGTTCGAGGACCTTGGGCACGAGCGATGTCATCGCCACCTCCTCTGGTGGGCCGAGCGGGTCGACCGATATACTTCACACACGCAAACAAATCATGGAGTATTTAGTTCACCGTGTCAAGTAATACGGGAGACCCGGAGCGGTGGCTCAATGAGCTGCCCGAGCCAGAAGCCCTCAGTCCGGAAGAGTTCCAGGCATGGCGTGGACTGATTCGTCTACGAGAAGCGGTGATGCGCGAGATCGACCGCCGCCTTCATCACGAGGGCCTGATCTCACTCGCCGACTACGGCGTCTTGATCACGCTTGTCACCGCCCCCGGGCTGAGATTGCGGATGAGTGACCTGGGCACGCAGCGGATGCTCACGCCCAGCGGGATCACCCGCGTGGTCGTTCGCCTCGAGGCCCAGGGTTTCGTTCGCCGGGAACCCGACCCGGCAGACGGACGCGCCGCGTTCGCCGCGCTGACCCGGCCCGGCCTCGAGGCGCTCAGGCGCGCGCAGGTTGTCCACCACGCAACGGTGCGCGAGCTCTACCTCGGCCGGCTCACCAAACACGAACTCGAACGGCTCGCAGCAATCTTCGAGAAGGCACTACCCGGCGTGGTCAGCGCTTCCATCTGGCCTCCGCCA
>DASSZE010000061.1:0-12660 GCA_035713675.1 Gaiellaceae bacterium
CAAGTGCGGGGGATGCCAAATCACTTGACTTGGGTACTTGACTCTCACCCGAGGCCCTCCTATAGTGAGCTCACCTTGCAACCGGGCCGGACGCCAGGCCGAGGTTTGCAGGGGGCGCGCCGGGGCTCTCGGTGAAGGACGTGAAGCGGGTGGGCCGCAGACCCGCTTCTTCGGACCCCACCGAGAGTGGCGCGCCTCTCGAGAAGGCCCCGGAGCCGCAGCCGGGGCCTTTTCATTTGGTCCGCGTCGCCCGCTTCGCTTGCCCGGGCACGCCTGCGGCGTGCGCGGGCTGTGCTGTGCTTTCCGCTCGCGGACTGGGCCGCGCCCGCGCATGTCGGGCGCGGCCCCGAATGGAAGAGCCAGTTCAGCCTCTGAGCCAGGAGAGCCGCGCTGAGCGAATTGCCTGAAGCTCTTCGTCGTCCAGGAGACCCACGCGCCTGCCGACCATGCCGAGGATGCCGCCCGCGAGCATGATCCATGCTTCTGCGTCCGGGTCACGCTCGGCGGCTATCGCACCCTCTGCCTGGCCGCGGCGGACGAGGTCGGCGACGAAGTCGTGGACT
This sequence comes from Gaiellaceae bacterium, assembly GCA_035713675.1. Lineage (GTDB taxonomy): Bacteria > Actinomycetota > Thermoleophilia > Gaiellales > Gaiellaceae > Palsa-739. Next base: position 564 of record DASSZE010000061.1, read on the forward strand.
TCGCGCATGTGCCGGCGGAGGTGACGCTTCAGCTCCGGGTCCTCCGAGGCCTCGCTCAGCGCCTGTACCCACAACTCCGCGAGCTGGAGCTTCGGCGACCGCACCGAGACATGGCCCTTGGCGATCGCCTCGACCGCGGCGCAGGCGTCGGGGGACACGTCCAGCTTCCTCTCCCACGACTCGCGTGTCTTGGACCACACGTGCTCGAGCGCCGCGAGGTAGAGATCGCGCTTCGAGGCGAAATGGCGATAGAGGATCGGCTCCGAGACTCCGGCGGTGCGGGCGATCTCGGCGGTCGTCGTGCCGCGGTAGCTCCTGGTGGTGAAGAGGCGGATCGCGGTCTCGACCAGATGGCGGCGCCTGTCGGCCGCCGCCATGCGGGTCGCGGTGGCGCTCACGCTGCGATCTCCGCCATGTGCTCGCGCACGACCTCGGGCCGCGTGCGCACGGTGACGACCGCGACGACGGCGGCCGCGAACGTGATCCCCGCGGCCACGAGCAGCGAGGCGTGGAGCCCGTCGACGAACTGCTGCGCGGCCTGAGGCGAGCGCGGAGGAGCGGTGACGTAGGAGGCCAGGATCGCCCCCATGAGCGCGATCCCCAGCGAGCCGCCGAGCTGGCGGAAGCTGTTCAGCACGCCGGAGCCGACGCCCGCCTTGTCCACCGGCACCGAGCTCATGGCGGCGGCGGTCATCGGGGACATCGTCATGGCCATCCCGATGCCGCCGAGCAGCATCGCCGGCAGCAGCGTCCAAAACGTCGAGTGCAGCCCGACCCGCTGGTACAGGAGCAGCGAGATGCTCACGAGCGTCATCCCGCCGCCCATCAGCCAGCGGGACCCGACCCGGTCCGACAGCTTCCCCGCGAGCGGTGCGACGATGATGATCAGGATCGTCATCGGCAGGAAGGCTGCGCCGGCCTTCGTCGGCGTCCAGTGGAGGATGTTCTGGATGTAGAGCGAGACGAAGAAGAAGACGCCGAACATTCCGAGCGAGACGAGCATCGCAACGAGGTTCGAGCCGGCGAAGGAGCCGATCCGGAAGAGGGAGAGATCGAGCATCGGCACGCGCTGGAAGTGCTCGAGCACGACGAAGCCGACGAGCAGCGCGACCGCGCCGGCGAACAGGCCGATGATCTCGGGCGACGTCCAGCCGTGCTTGTTGCCCTCGATCAGCGCATAGGTCAACGCGAACAGGCCGGCGCTCGACGTGATCAGGCCGGGCACGTCGACGCTCTGCACGTGCGACGTGTCGCGGGACTCCTTGATCACCAACCGCGAGACGATGACCCCGGCTATGCCGACGGGGACGTTGATGAAGAAGATCCAGTTCCAGTTGATGTTGTCCACGATCAGCCCGCCGACGAGCGGCCCGATCGCGAGCGCCATCGCGGAGACGCCGGCCCAGATGCCGATGGCCTGACCGCGCTCCCGCGGCGGGAACGTCGCGGTGATGATCGACAACGAGGCCGGGTTCATCAGCGCCGCACCGATTCCCTGCACGGCCCGGGCTCCGATCAGGAACCCGGCCGTGGGCGCAAGCCCGCAGGCGAGCGAGGACAACGTGAAGATCGCGATCCCGACGATGAAGATCCGCCGGCGCCCGAAGAGGTCGCCGAGCTTGCCGCCGGTGATGAGAAGTGCCGCGAACGTGAGGGCGTACGCCGTCACGATCCACTCGAGCGAGGAGATCGAGACGTGGAGATCGCGCTCGATCGACGGCAGCGCGACATTCACCACCGTGTTGTCGAGCATGATCATGAACAGCCCGAAAGCGACCGCGGCGAGCGTCCACCACTTGCGGTTCTCCTCGGCCAGCAGTACTTCCAGCGCACGTGCTCTCACATTCTCTCCTCGTCCGAAGTTAGCGGCCACTAGGTTAGCGGACGCTAACTTCCCTCGAGCCGCGTAGACTCGCGTCGTGGCGAAGCTCGAGGGGCACGCGCTCGTGACCGGAGGCGGCCGTGGGATCGGCGCCAACATCGCGCGCGAGCTCTCGGGCGCCGGGATGGAGGTCTGGGTCGCGGGCCGCACGGCCGAGCAGGTGGAGGAGGTCGCGGCCGAGATCGGCGGCCACGCGCTCGTCGGCGACGTCACGAGCCGCGAGGACGTCGAGCGCTGGGTGCGCGAGGCGGATCCGGTCGAGCTGCTGGTCGCGAACGCCGGCATCGGCAACCGCGGTGTCTCGTGGGAGCTCGACCTCGACAAGTGGTGGGAGGCGTTCGAGGTCAACGTCCTCGGTGTCCACCTCTCGTGCAGCGCGGTGATCCCGGGGATGCTCGAACGCGATCGCGGCCGCATCGTGATCACCGGCAGCGGCGCCTCGTACCTGCCGGGCGCGACCGACACGAGCTACACGTCGTCGAAGGCGGCGGCGTGCCGCTACGGCGAGACGCTGGCGAACGCGCTCCGGGACCGGATCCCCGTCTTCGTGATCAGCCCGGGGCTCGTGCGCACCGCGATGACCGAGGGCCATTTCCCCGACGACGCGCCCTGGACGCCGCCCGAGTGCGCGCCCGAGCTCGTGCTGGCGCTGGCCTCCGGGGAGCTCGACGCGCTCTCGGGCCGCTACCTCCATGCCGAGCACGACCCGCCCGACTCGCTGCGCGGCCGCGTCGACGAGATCCTCGAGCACGATTGGAACGCCATCCGCCTGCGCCGTCCGTAGGGGTTTTCGACTGTTAGGCTGAAACTGCAATGAGGCTCGCCCTCGCGCAGATCGATCCCGTCGTCGGAGACCTCGACGGCAACCGCGAGCTGATCGTCGCGCGCATCGCGGAGGCCCGCGCGGCCCACGCCGATCTCGTCGTCCTCCCCGAGCTCGCGGTGACGGGCTATCCGCCGGAGGACCTCCTCCTGCGGCCCGGCTTCGTGCGCGCGGCGCACGCCTCGGTCGAGCGCATCGCGGCCGAGACCCACGGGATCGTCGCGCTCGTCGGCGCACCACTCCTCGACGGAGCGCTCTACAACGCGTGCGCGATCTGCACCGACGGCGCGATCTCGGACTGGGGGAAGAAGTGGCACCTCCCGAACTACGGCGTCTTCGACGAGAAGCGCTACTTCGTCTCCGGCGACGAGCTCGCCGTCATCGACGTGGCAGGCACGAAGGTCGGCATCACGATATGCGAGGACATGTGGATCCCCGGGCCGCCGACGACGGAGCTCGCCGCGGCCGGCGCCGAGCTGATCGTCAATCTCTCCGCCTCGCCGTTCCACGTCGGGCGCGCCCAGGAGCGCGAGGCGATCTTCACCTCGCGCGCGCGCGAGAGCGGTGTTCGCGTCGCGCTCTGCAACACGGTCGGCGGGCAGGACGAGCTCGTCTTCGACGGACACTCGCTCCTGATCGAGAAGGACGGCACGGTGCTCGCGCGCGGGCCGGGCTTCGAGGAGTCGCTCGTCGTCGTCGACGTCGAGCACCCCGAGGGCGCGACGGTCGAGCCGCTCGGCGACGAGGTCGAGCAGATGCGCCAGGCGCTCGACCTCGGCCTGCGCGACTACGTCCGCAAGAACGGCTTCCGCGAGGTCGTTCTCGGCGTGTCGGGCGGGATCGACTCCGCCGTCACGGCGGCGCTCGCCGCGGGCGCGCTCGGCCCCGAGCACGTCCACTGCATCTCGATGCCGTCGCGCTACTCGTCCGAGGGGACGCGGAGCGACGCCCGCCTGCTCGCCGAGAACCTCGGCTGCGACTTCCGCGAGCTGCCGATCGAGCCGGTCGTAGAGGCATACGCCTCGGTGCTCGCCGACAGCTTCGCGGGCCGCGATCCGGACCTCACGGAGGAGAACCTCCAGGCGCGGATCCGCGGCACCCTGCTGATGGCCCTCTCGAACAAGTTCGGCTGGCTGCTTGTCGCGACCGGGAACAAGTCGGAGCTGTCGGTCGGCTACGCCACGCTCTACGGGGACATGGCCGGCGGCTTCGCGCTGCTCAAGGACGTGTTCAAGACCGACGTCTTCCGGCTCGCACAGCACCTCAACGAGCGGGCGGGCCGCGAGCTCGTGCCGCAGTCGACGATCGACCGCGCGCCGAGCGCGGAGCTGCGCGCGGACCAGCTCGACGAGGACTCGCTGCCGCCGTATCCGGAGCTCGACCGCGTGCTCGAGGCCTACGTCGAGGAGGATCGCTCGCTCGAGGAGCTGGGCGCCGACGGCTTCGACCGCGACGTGGCCGAGCGCGCCGTCGCGCTGATCGACCGCGCCGAGTACAAGCGCCGCCAGGCGCCGCCCGGCGTGCGCCTGCGGCCGAAGGCGTTCGGCCGCGACCGGCGGACGCCGATCACGAACCGCTGGCGGAGCTGAGGCTCAGACGCCGGCGTCGAACGGCGCGGAAGCGCCTCGCTCGAGGAGCTCGCGGAGAAGCTCGGCGAGGCGGCGCGGCGCCGTGATCACTGCGTCGAGCTCGTCGGCGCCGAACCAGCGGATCTCGGCCACGTCTTCGGCGGCGAGATCGACCTCCGGCGCGGGCTCGAAGTGAGCGGTCCGCACGAGGTAGTGGCGCTCGGTCTGGCCACCCCAGTCCTCCATCTCCCCGAACCGGTGCGTTCGCGTCCAGAGCAGGGGGCCGAGGTCGAAGTCGCGCAGGCCGAGCTCTTCGCGTAGCTCGCGCCGGACCGCGTGCTCGTCGGTCTCGCCCGCTTCGAGACCGCCGCCCGGCGGCGCCCAAACCGGGCCGGGCAGGAAGTCGAAGCGGGTCAGGAGCGTGCGACCCTCATCGTCGACGACGAGCGCCCGGACCGCGTCGCGCAGCGGTCGCCCCGTGGCGCGGCCGGCGAGCTCCTGGAACCACCGCAGCCGCTCCTGCCACGACACGGCGGCATTCGCGGGCGACGTGGACGGCAGGACGAAGAGGCTCGCGGCGCCGAACTCTCGCTCCTGCAGGCCGAGCTCCGGCCGCTCGCCGAACGCGCCGCGGTACGCCTCCTTGCCGACGAAGGCGAGCCAGCCCGGCCGCAGGTCGTGGGCGAGCCGCTCGAGCCGCTCGGCCGATCCGTCGAAGTCGGCGCGCCGCAGGTCACCGGAGCCCGGCGTCGTGCGATAGGCGGCGTTCGTCACGCCGATCCCCTCGCCGAGCAGGTCGAACTGCTCCTGCGGCTCGTAGAGCCGGGAGGTGATCCCGGCCGCGTGGAGGAGGCGCCAGAAGTCGTTGCGTGGGTTCGCGAAATGCGCCCGGGCGGCGGCGGAAACGCGGCCGGGATTGATGCCGACGAAGACGATGCGAAGGCCGGGCGCGAGGACGTCCGGAACGTCGCTCGGAGTCGAGCTAGGCAGCCTCGGCGGCGGCCTCGGCCGCGTCGAGATCCGCCAGCAGCTCCTCCGTCCGCGCCTCGATGCGAGCCTCGAAGTCGCGACGCAGGTCCTCGCCCGACACCGGCAGCTCGTAGCGCGGGCGGCGCGGCTCGATCTTCACGAGGGTCACCGTCGGATCCCAGCCGCCGTAGAGGCGCACATAGCATTCCGTCTCCGACAGCGAGCGCAGCCGCCGCACGAGCCGCAGGGTACGACCCGTTCCGGACGGAACCGGGCTTCTGAGACCATGAGCTCGTGGCCGTCAAGGCGAAGGAGCTGCGGTACGCGGTCGAGCTCTCGGCGGACGGCGAGCTGCGCGAGGAGAACGGGGTCAGGCTCGAGACGCCCGCCGAGTGGACGCCCGAGCACCTCCTGCTCGCCGCGCTCGTCCGCTGCTCGCTCAAGAGCCTTCGTCACCACGCAGCGCGCGCCCGTGTCGAGGTTCGGTCGGCGTTCGGCAGCGCGCGGACGCTCGTGACGAGACGAGAGTCGGACGGGCGGTACGCGATGGTCGAGACCGACGTCGAGCTGCGGGTCGAGCTCGAGCCGCTGCCGGAAGGGTCGGCGCTTGCCGATCTCCTCGGGCTGGCCGAGCGCGACTGCTTCGTCGGCTCGTCCCTCACCGCGGGGCCGCAGTACCGGTGGATCGTGAGCGGCGGCTCGTGAGCACGCTGACCCCGCCGCGCGAGCGGCTCGACCGGGGCGAGGGCACCGGCCTCGGCCGGCCGTGGCTCGTGATCGTCCTCAACGACGACCACAACACGTTCCAGGGCGTCGCGTTCGCGCTCTCGAGCGTCATCCCCGGCCTCTCGTACGACGCCGGGATGCAGCTCGCGAACCGGATCCATGCCTCGGGCCAGGCGATCGTCTGGTCGGGGCTGCGCGAGCAGGCAGAGCTCTACTGGGAGCAACTGCGCGAGCACGGGCTCACGATGGCGCCGCTCGAGCAGGGATGAGCCTCGACGTCGCCGCCGTCCGTGCGCGCTTCCCGGCTCTCGCCTCGGGTGTCGCCTTCCTCGATGGGCCGGGCGGGACGCAGTGCCCGCAGTCCGTGATCGACGCCGTCGCCGGGTACCTGCGCGAGTCGAACGCGAACCTCGGCGGCGCGTTCGCCGCCAGCCGCCGCAGCGACGAGCTCGTCGCCCGGGCCCACGAGACGGCCGCGCGCTTTCTCGGCTGCCGGGCGGAGGAGACGATCTTCGGCCAGAACATGACGACGCTCAACTTCGCGCTCACGCGCACGCTCGGCCGGACGCTCGAGACCGGTGACGAGATCCTCGTCACGCGGCTCGACCACGACGGCAACGTCGCGCCCTGGCTCGAGCTCGCCCACGACCGCGACCTGCGGGTCGGCTTCGTCGAGATCCGCGAAGACACGACGCTCGACCTCGACGACCTCGAGGCCAAGCTGACGGAGCGGACGCGCGTCGTCGCCTTCCCGCTCGCCTCGAACGCGCTGGGGACCATGCCGGACGCGGCGCGCGTCGTCGAGCTCGCGCACGGCGCGGAGGCGCTCGCGTGGGCGGACGCCGTCCATTACGCGCCGCACGGGCCGATCGACGTCGCGGCGCTCGGGGTCGACGTTCTCCTCTGCTCGCCGTACAAGTTCTTCGGCCCGCACCTCGGTCTCGCCTTCGGACGCGAGGAGCTCCTGCGCTCGTGGCGGCCGTACAAGGTGCGGCCCGTTCCCGACGAGCCTGCGGGCGGCCGCTTCGAGACGGGAACCCTGGCGCACGAGCTCCTCGCGGGATTCGTCGCGGCCGTCGAGTACGTCGAGGAGCTCGGCTGGGAGCCGATCCGGCAGCACGAGCGAGCCCTCGGGCAGCGGTTCCTCGACGGCCTGCCGGACCGCTGCACGCTCTACGGACTGCCGACGATGGAGGGACGCACGCCGACGTTCGCCTTCCGCGTCGACGGCGCGGCCCCGCGCCGGGCGGCGGAGCTCCTCGCCGAGCGCGAGATCGCGGTCTGGGACGGCGACTACTACGCCGTCGAGGCGCTGGAGCGGCTCGGCCTGCAGCCCGACGGCGCGGTCCGCGCGGGCTTCGTCCACTACAACACGCCTGTCGAGGTCGACCGGCTGCTCGAGGCGCTCGCCGAGATCTAGCTAGGCGGCGTTGTCGGCCTTCGCAGCGGCCGCGGCCGCGATCCAGCGCGGGTCGTGACGGCGGATCCGGTCCGGCTCGCGCCCGCGCGCCTCGGCGATCTCGACCGTCAGCCGCTGGAAGAGCACGACGTCGACGACCGGATGCCGCGTCGGCACGAGGTCGACCTCGCAGCCGAGCTCGCGCAGCGCAGCGGCCGCGGCGCGGGCGCGTTCCGCCGCGAAGCCCTCACCCTCGAGGACGAAGGCACGCACCGACTCGTCCACCGCGGCGAGATAGCCGTGGAGGAGCTGCTCGGTCTCGTACGCCTCGGCCGCGACCCAGGCTCCCTCGCGCAGCTTCAGCACGGCCTCGTGGGCGGTCGCGAGATCGCGGCCGGCGCCGGCGACGAGGAACCTCTCCTGCGCACCGACCTCGGGCAGCGGCGCCTCGAGCGCGGCGGCCACGGCTCCCGGCAGCCACGACACGTCCTGACCGTGCAGCGCTGCGATCGTGGCGACGCCGGCCGTGTAGCTCGCGGTGTGGCACCAGCTCTCCTCGATCTCCGGCGTGCAGACGACGACCTCGTCGCAGAGCTCGGCGATCGGGCCGTCGGCGCGGCCGGTCACGAGCCAGCGCGGCCCGCTCCAGGCGCGGGCGGCCTCGAGCGTGAGCGGCGTCTCGCCCTCGTGGGAGACGAGCACGAGCAGGTCCGCGTCCCGCTCCGGCTGCAGGACGAGCTCGAGCGCCTGCACCGCCTCCCCGCCGGTCATCGCGGCGTGGTACGACGTCCCGCAGCCGGTGAAGAGGAGCCGCGCGCCGTCGGGGAACCGCCTGCCTGTCGGCACCTGCGTGAGCCACTCGGGCTGCGCCGCGATCGTCCGCCTCGTCTGCTCGCCGTGCACGAGCGGTAGGTCTATACGATCGGCGGGGGTGACGGTGTTCCAACGAGACACGCTCGACAACGGGCTCCGCGTGCTGCGCGCCGACCTGCCGTACGCGCAGTCGGTCGCGGTGATGATCATGCTCGCCGCCGGCTCGCGCTACGAGACGGCCGACGTGAGCGGCATCGCGCACTTCTCCGAGCACATGTTCTTCAAGGGTACGGAGCGCCGGCCGACCGCTCGCGACATCGCGGGTGAGATCGACGCGATCGGCGGCGAGTTCAACGCCTTCACCGGCAAGGAGAACACGACGTACTACGTCAAGTGCGCTGCCGAGCACCGCGACGTGGCCCTCGACGTCCTCGTCGACATGCTGCGCAATTCCCGCTTCGACGCCGACGAGATCGAGCGGGAGAAGGGCGTGATAGTCGAGGAGATGAACATGTACTACGACACGCCGCGCGACTACATCGGCGGCGTCTACGAGCAGCTCCTCTGGGGCGACCAGCCGCTCGGCCGCGACATCATCGGCAACAAGGAGACGATCCGCGACGCGACGCGCGACACGTTCCTCGGCTATCTCGACCGCTGGTACAAGCCGTCGCGGATGGTGCTCGGCGTCGCCGGCCGGATCGGCGACGGTCTGCACGAGCGCGCACAGGAGCTACTCGGCGACCTCGCGGACGAGGAGACCGGCGGGCCGGATCCGACGACGCCGTTCGAGAACGGCCGCGTCAAGGTCTACGAGAAGCAGTCCGAGCAGGCGCACGTCTGCCTCGGCGTGCACAGCATTCCGCTCGGGCATCCCGACCGCTATGCGCTCCAGCTGCTCGCGACGGCGCTGGGCGGCGGCATGTCCTCGCGCCTCTTCACCGAGGTGCGCGAGCGGCGCGGGCTCGCCTACTACGTCTACGGGCTCAACCACAGCTACACCGACGCCGGCACGCTCTACTCGCAGGCCGGCGTGGACATCGCCCGGATCGACGACGCCGTGGCGACCATCGCCTCCGAGCTGCGCAAGATCGCGTCCGAGCCGCCGGCTGCGGACGAGCTCGAGAAGGCGCGGAACTTCGCGAAGGGCCGCTTCGTCCTCCAGCTCGAGAGCCCGCAGGGGCTGATGATGTTCGGGCTGCGGCGGGAGGTGCTCGAACGGAGCCTGCCCGACCCGGAAGAGGTGCTGGCCGGCCTCGATGCGGTCACGGCCGAGGACGTCGCGCGAGTTGCGACGGAACTCGTCGACCCGGGCCGCATGCGCCTCGCCGTGATCGGCCCGTTCGACGACGCGTCGCGCTTCGAGCCGCTGCTCGACGGCTAGCCACCAGAGGACACCGGCCCCGGGCGAGCGCTGTCTCCCGAGTCGATTCGCCTGCTACGGGTCGGGCGTGAACAGCTTCCAGTATCCCTCGGATACGACTTCGACCACGCCGTCGACCACACGTATCGCGGTCTGATCGTCAGCGGCGTATCCGGGGCCCGAAAGCTTGGCAGCCCACTTCTCTGCGGCCGCCAGGGAGTGGTCGGGCATGTCCGGGTGATCGAGGTGCGGGAACATCGAGAAGTCCACCATTCCTAACGCCCTGTCGTCACCGGTGGGCGGCTTCGCATCGACGAACTCCTGCCCGACCCTGGGGCCCATCACCAGGCTTCCGGCGCTCACTCCCACGTAGACCGTGCGCCGCAGCGACAGCAGGAGCGCCGCCACTCCCGATTGCTGCATCCAGAAGTTCAGGTACAGGGGGTCGCCGCCGCCTACGAGGAGCGCATCGGTCTCCTGCAGCACATGGATCCAATGCTCGGATTCGATGCTGGGCAGCGCGGTGAGCTCCAGCACTCCGAGTGACTTCCACCCCAGTCCGCACAAAGGGCTGGCCGCCGAGCCGGTGATCAGCCTGTACGCGGACACTGCTCCGCCGGGAAATGCGTAGATCGCGGTTGGAACACAGAGAGCACTCGACTCGGCGATTGGCTTGCCGAGGAGGTCGACCAGGGTCTCGTGGATGCTCGGGTTGGTGATTCCACCCGAAGTGAGAAGTAACTTCACACTGCCTCCCGGAGTCGTTGGGCGAGAGCATTCTCGACGCTCGCCGACGTACGCAGTAGAAACAGGCGTGTCTGCGGCGGACGGTGGGGCCGAAGTAGGGTCGAGCGGTGCGCGAGACGGGGTTCGAGTTGCTGCATCACCTGGTGGTGGTCCCGGTGGAGCTCAACGGGGTCGAGCGTCGCTTCATCTTCGACTCGGGCATTGGTCTGACCCTTGTCCGGGCCGGAATCGACGGCTGCGTGCCGACCGGGTCGACGTACACGGGGAGGCGAATGTCGGGCCAGGAGCTCGAAATCCCGCTCGCTACCGCACCGGGCTTGGCATTCGCGGGGGTGGAGGCGCGCGATGTCGAGGTCGGAATTCTCGACCTGAGCGGCTTCCCTCCCGAACTTGCCGACGTCGACGGCTTTCTGTCGCTGACGTTCTTCCGCCGACAGGCGGTCACGGTGGACTACCGGCAAGGCACGATCCGTGACGGCACCGCCGCGGCAGGGGTGCCGGTGCCTGTGCGAGTAGAGGTGGACGGCCCGGCCCTGACTGCCTTCACGGCCCTGACGATTCCTGGGGGCCGCACGATCGACGTCGAGTTGGACATGGGCAGTGACACTCTGATCCTCGACGAACGGTTCGCCCCCGAAACCGGTGTGCGACTCGACGCGGGAGACCTGCGACAGGAGGAAGGAGTCGACGAGACGGGCAACCGCTACCTCCGCACCTTCGGTCGCCTCGAAGGCGAGATCCACCCGGCCAACGCTCCCGATCTCGCCCAGCAGGACCCGGACGTGATGTTCCAGCGAATCATCCACGCCGGGCTGCTCGGGCACGCCTACCTCAGCAGGTTCACCGTCACCTGGGACATCGCAAACTCCGAGATACGACTCCGACGAACCTAGCTCTGGGGGTAGTCCATAACGCCGGCCGCGTGAACTGGCACGCTTCGGCTCCGAATGGCGAGTGCTCTCGAGGAACTGCTCGTCGCCGACGGCGAGGACTGGCGTGCCTGGCTGGAGCGCCATCACGCCGAAAGCCCCGGTGTGTGGCTCGTACTGGCGAAGAAGGGGAAGACCGCTCCGACCGCTCTCACCTACGACGAGGCGCTTCTGGAGGCGCTCTGCTACGGCTGGATCGACGGTCAAATGGGCCGACGGGACGGAGAGAGCTACCGCCAGCGCTTCACGCCGCGGCGACAACGCAGCATCTGGTCGTCGCGAAATGTCGCGCTCGCCGAGCAGCTCCTCGCCGCAGGCCGAATGCGACCGGCGGGCAAAGCTGCCGTCGAGCGCGCGCGTGAGGACGGCTCCTGGGAGAAGGCGTACGCCGGGCCGGCCACGATCGAAGTGCCCGACGACCTGGCAGCAGCTCTGGCGGCGCAACCCCAGGCCGCCGCCACGTTCGAGCGGCTCACGCTCCGCAACCGGTATGCCATTCTCTACCGGCTCGGCACCGCCAGGCGCGCGGAGACCCGCTCCCGCCGTCTCGAACAGTACGTAGCCATGCTCGCACGCGGCGAGACCATCCACCCACAGCAATAGGGCTCGGCGGCTGAACGACTTCCTCGCGCTCGATCCGGAGAGGCATGGCGGCACGCCGAGCAGATCCTGCCCGGCGCAATTCTTCAGGACGGCGGCGGCGCTTCAGGAAGGTCGGCGGTCCAGTTGGCACCTGACCCGGACTCGCCCGTTGGAGTGCCTTCGACCTCCGCAGCCGCTCGTAGACGTGCTTCCTACCATTCCCCGCGGACGGAGAGAACCCTCGCTCGGGGGAAACGACGACGTGGGAGCTGCTCGCCGATCGAGCAGCTCCCACG
>DASSZE010000062.1:0-5177 GCA_035713675.1 Gaiellaceae bacterium
ACCTCGAGATGAGAGCTCCCATCCCCTCGAGGGAGTAAGGGCGGTCGGAGACCACGACCTTGATAGGCGGGACGTGTAATCGCAGCAATGCGTTCAGCGGACCCGTACTAATTGCCCGAGGTCTTGATTTGAACGCCGGTCAGAGTCGCTATGGAGTTTTGAAGGTGCTGCGCGGATCGCGCGCCCTTGACAGTTCGGCGGTCATACCGGCAGGGAGACACCTCTTCCCATTCCGAACAGAGAAGTTAAGCCTGCCAGGGCCGATGGTACTCGGAGGGCAACTTCCCGGGAGAGTAGGTCGCCGCCGATTTATCTCAGAGAAAAGGAGCCGCGAAAGCGGCTCCTTTTCGTTCTACGCTTCTTAGTTCTAGGCGGCCGCTTCGCTGTGCACGCGGTCGTGCCACTCCGGGTCGAGCTCCCGCAGCCGGCGCACCCGCTCGCCGACGGGAGGATGCGACACGAACAACGCGCCGAGCCCGCGCTCGGCGAAGGGATTGATCGTGAACAGCGGCTCGGCCGCCGGGCTGCCTTCGAACTCGATCAGCTCTGCGGCCTGCTCGAGGCGCAGCAGGGCGTCGGCGAGTCCGTGCGGAGAGCCGCACAGCTTGGCCGCGAACCGGTCCGCCGCGAACTCCCGCTTCGGCGAGACGAGGAGATGAACGCACGCCGCCGCCACCGGCCCGAGCACGAACAGCAGTGCCCGCTCGAGCCAGCCGCCGATGCGGCTCGTCTCGAGCGTCACCGCCGCAGCGACCGCCGCCGCCGTCTGCACCTGCACGTCGTGGAGCCGAACGTGGGCTATCTCGTGGGCGATGACGCCCTCGAGCTCGGCCGGCGTGCAGGCGGCGACGCAACCCGTGCTGACGGCGAGAGCGGAACTACGGACGCCGCGGCCGGTCGCCGCCGCGATCGGCAGCCCGTCCGGGATCAGGTAGAGCCGCGGCTTCGTGATGCCGGCGCGGGCGGCGAGCCGCTCGACCGTGGAGTGGAGGAGCGGTGCCTCGCCAAGCGGCAGCTCGCGTGCCCCGATCATCCCGAGCGCGACCCGGTCGAACGTCCAGTACGCGCCGGCGGCCAGCAGGAGCGCGCAGAAGACGAAGATCGAGAGGCCTTGCACGCCTCCCAGCAGCCAGCCGACGAGACCGAAGATCCCGGCCAGCGCCAGCACGAGCAGCCACGACTTGAGGATGTTGCGGGCGGCGAGGAGCACCTGCGCCCCTAGCGGTCTTCGCCGCCGTCTTCCTGCCCGTCGTCCTCGAGCAGGCCGCGCGGCGGCCAGTCTTCGTTCTGCGGCGCGTCGCAGCGGCTGGAGCAGTGGAGCGACGCGATGTTCTGGAGAGGGACGAGGATGTGGCCGTTGAGCTCGATGTGCGCCACCTCGTCGACGTAGCAGTACGCGGTCAGCACGCCTTCCTGGTACTCGCCGCCGAAGAGCGCGACCTCGACCTGCTCTCCCTTGTACTTGCTCGTGTAGTCCTCCACCGCTCGGAGCGTAGCCCACGCTGTCTGACAGATGAGTCGACGAGGGACGAGCGGGGGATGCGGAGCGCCCCAGGGGCGCGAGTGGACGAGAGGGGCCGCCGGCGCAGGGCTGATACGGCCCCTCTCGGCTGTCCATTCTCGGTCGGCTAGACCGTCACCGGTGTCCGGTCGAGGATCGGGAGGATCTCCTCCTCGTAGTACTTGAACTCCTCCTCGACCCGCTCGCCTGTGATGGCGGGGATCATGCTGAACTTGGCGAACTCGCGGTCGGCGAGAAGCCGAAGCCTGCGCATGTCCTCGCGGTCGGTGATCTGCATGAGCTTGATCGGATCACCGAAGACGAGCGTGAAGCCGTCCAACTCGCCCCCGTGCGGCCCCAGTGTCACGGTCAGGTAATCCTCGATCTCGCCCTTCTCCTTCAGCTCGTCGAGGATCGTGACCCACTGGCGAAAGCCCTCGAGCGCGAACTGCTCGCGGCCCGGATACACGCCACCCCAGCCAACAAACAAAGCCGTCTGCTTCACGGAAATGTCACCTCCTTCCGTCCCCCGAGGCTAGGCGGTTTTGGCCCGCGAATTCATCGGGGGAAGCACCGATCAGGCGGCCGCAAAACGCCTCTGCCTCGCTCGCCGCACCGGCCAGGAGAGTGATCGGGTCGGACTCGGTGCGGCGCTGGCGGTTCGATCAACTACAGCGAGCCGGATATCCGGCAGGCGACGCGTGCGTGCTCAGTCGCCTCGGTCAGGCCATGATCGGCGACCACTTCTTCCAAGAACTTGAAGCACGACGAACCCAGGGCCCGCTCGTGTAGTCCTCGACCCGGTTGGTCAATCTACTGCCCGGAATCCGCCGTCCTCCCATGCGCACAGCCACCGGCCGCAGTTCTCGACGACGGGCATCGCCATCCCGAGCGCGGCGGTCTGGACGCGACGCATCGATCCGCCGTGCGTGACGACGAGGACGCGAGCGCCGGGATGCCGCTGCGCGATCCGCCCGAGCGCGCGCAGGATCCGCTCCTGGTGTGCCTTCGTCGACTCGCCGACGAGCTCGACGCGGTCGCGCTCGGCCGGCGTCAGGCCTTCCCAGGTTCCCCAGTCCTTCTCCCGCAGATCCCGGTCGAGCATGACCGGCAGGGTCAAACGCTCCCCGACGATCTCCGCCGTCTCGCGCGCCCGCGCCAGGTCGCTCGCGTAGATCGCATCGAGTGGCTCGTCCACCAGCTCCTCGGCGAGCCTTCGCGCCTGCCGCCGGCCGTACTCGCTCAGCGGGCGGTCGGTGTGCCCCTGCAGGCGGCCCTCTGCGTTCCAGTCGGTCTCTCCGTGCCGAACGAGCAGGAGCATGGTCACGACTGATTACGCTAGCCAGCCATGGACCTCGGACTCGCCGACAGTGTCTGCCTGATCACCGGCTCGACCGGCGGGATCGGGCTCGAGACCGCGAAGCTCCTGCGCGCCGAGGGCGCGACGGTCGTGACGACGGGCCGCGGCGGCGGCGACGTCCAGGCCGACCTGTCCGAGCCGGGCGAGCCCGAGCGGGTAGTGGGGGAGACGATCGAGCGGCACGGCCGCCTCGACGTGCTCGTGAACAACGTCGGCTACAGCGAGATCCGCAAGCTCGAGGACGTCACCGACGACCAGTGGCAGGCGTCGTTCGAGATCAACCTCATGAGCGCGGTCCGCGCGACGAGGGCGGCGCTGCCCGGTATGCGCGGGCGCGGCACGGGGACGATCGTGAACGTCTCCTCGACCGCGGCGAAGCGACCGTCGACCGGGATGCCGGACTACTCCGTGATGAAGGCCGCGCTCCTTTCGTTCTCGCGGCTCGTCGCCGACCTGTACGCGAAGGAGGGGATCCGCTGCAACGCGGTCACTCCCGGCCCCACCGCGACGGGCGCCTGGCTGGGCGAGGGCGGGCTCGCCGACCAGCAGGGCGAACGCGACGAGGTGCTCGCGAAGGTGGCCGCCGGCCGGCCGCTCGGGCGGCTCGCTCGGCCCGAGGAGATCGCGGCCGTGGTCGTCTTCCTCTGCTCGCCGCTCGCGAGCTACGTCACCGGCGCCGCCTGGAGCGCCGACGGCGGCACCGTCCCGATCATCATCTGACCGTGGGGGAGGCCGACGCCGTAGCCCGCGCCGACGGTCCGCGCACCGTCCGGACGCTGTCGGAGGACATCCGGGCCCTCGGGCTGCAGGAGGGCGCTGCCGTCCTCGTCCACTCCTCGCTCTCGTCGCTCGGCTGGGTCGCCGGCGGCCCCGTGGCCGTGATCCAGGCGCTGCTCGAGGTCGTCGGCCCCGGAGGAACGGTCGTCATGCCCGCGCACAGCGGCGACCTGTCCGATCCGGCCGAGTGGCAGAACCCGCCGGTGCCCGCGGCCTGGGTCGAGGTGATCCGAGCCGAGATTCCGGCGTTCGACCCACGTCGGACGCCGACTCGCGGCATGGGCGCAATCGCGGAGCTGTTCCGCACCTGGCCCGGCGTCGTCCGCAGCGACCACCCACACGTCTCGTTCGCAGCGTGGGGCCGTGAAGCCGAAGCGGTCACGAGCGGGCATACGCTTGCGAGCTCGCTGGGCGAGGGCTCGCCGCTCGCGCGGCTGTACGAGCGCCACGCGCAGGTGCTGCTCCTCGGGGCCGGCTACGGCAGTTGCACCTCGTTCCACCTCGCCGAGTACCGCACCGGCAACGCGCTCGCCGCGCGGCTCGGCGCGCCGGTCGTGGAGAGCGGCCGGCGCCGGTGGGCGTGGTTCGAGGACATCGACCTCCGGGCCGACGTCTTCGACGAGCTCGGAGCAGCCTTCGAGCGCGAGCTCCCGGTGGCGCGCGGACGCGTGGGCTCGGCCGAGGCGCGGCTCTTCTCCCAGTGCGCGGCGGTCGACTTCGCGGTCGGGTGGCTGCGAGCCCACGGCCGCTGAACCGGCCACTTCCCGCCCTCCGGCAACCGGGATACGCTGGCCGGGTGACGCCCGAGATCGCCGGACAGGTCGCCGACGGCTTCGCGGACGCGGTTCGCGAGCACGAGGAGCAGTGGCTCTCGCCGCTCGCGGTGCGCTCGTACGAGACGCGGGGCCGCGAGACGCCGGAGGAGGAGTGCCGCCTGCGGACGCCGTTCCAGCGCGACCGGGACCGGATCGTCCACTCCAAGGCGTTCCGCCGGCTGCGCCACAAGACGCAGGTCTTCGTCGACCCCGAGGGCGACCACTTCCGCACCCGCCTCACGCACACGCTCGAGACGGCCGGCATCGCGCGCGGCGTCGCGCGGGCGCTCCGCCTGAACGAGGATCTGACCGAGGCGATCGCGGTCGGTCACGACGTCGGCCACCCGCCGTTCGGCCACGCGGGAGAGCAGGCGCTCGACGAGCTGCTGCGCGGGCGTGGCCGAGACGGCTTTCGCCACAACGAGCACTCGCTGCGGGTCGTGGAGCGGCTCGAGCGCGACGGGCGCGGTCTCAACCTGACGTGGGAGGTGCGCGACGGGATCCTCAAGCACACCGGCCCGGTCGAGCCCGAGACGCTCGAGGGCCGGATCGTCCGGCTCGTCGACCGCTTCGCGTACATCAACCACGACATCGACGACGCGCTCCGGGCCGGGCATCTCGAGCCGGGCGACCTGCCGGTGGACCCTATCCAGCTCCTCGGGGACACGGGCTCGCGTCGCGTCGACACGCTCGTCCACGACGTCGTCGAGAGCTCGGCACGCGC
>DASSZE010000063.1:0-29555 GCA_035713675.1 Gaiellaceae bacterium
CCGCTCCTTGATGAGCTCCGTCGAGCCTACGCTCATTCGGACGCGTAGCCTCCGCGGCGCTCGTCGCGGGCGAGCTTCCCGTCCTCGAGCGCAATCACCCGCTTGCGCATCTTGTCGACCATCTCGCGGTCGTGGGTGACCATGAGGATCGTCGTGCCTGCGCGGTTGATCCGGTAGAGGAGCTGCATGATCCCGACGCTCGTGTCGGGGTCGAGGTTCCCGGTCGGCTCGTCGCAGACGAGCAGCGGCGGGTGGTTGACGACGGCGCGCGCGATCGAGACGCGCTGCTGCTCACCGCCCGAGAGCTCGTCGGGGAGCGAGTTCATCTTGCTCGCGAGCCCGACCATGGTCATCACCTCGGGCACCTTGCGCCGGATCGAGGCGCGGCTCTCACCCTGCACCTTGAGCGCGTACGCGACGTTCTCGGCCGCCGTGCGGCTCGGCAGGAGCTTGAAGTCCTGGAAGACGCAGCCGATGTTGCGGCGCAGCCTCGGCACGTGCGAGTAGCGCAGTCGGCCGAGGTCGCGGCCGCCGAGGATGATCCGGCCGTCCGACGGCTCGAGCTCCTTCAGCAGCAGCCGCACGAGCGTCGTCTTGCCCGAGCCGGAAGCGCCGACGACGAAGACGAACTCGCCCTTGTCGATCGCGAAGTTGACGCGGTCGAGGGCCGTGACGTCGGGCTCGTAGACCTTCGTCACGTTCTCGAACAGGATCATCGACCCCGTCGCCGGCTTGACCTGCTCGACCGCGGGCTTCGCCTGCCCGTTTACCGAAGGCTGTGCGAGGGCCGTTGTGGGCTGTTCTATCTGTACGTCGGTCACGTCTACCGGTTCGAGTTGGAGCGGGCGGGTGCCCGGCGCCGGTGGAGTGTGGGCGAAGCGGCTCCCCACTCTAGCGCAGCTTTCGGCGGTGGACTACGCCTCTCCTGCAGTTTGCAGCAGAAAGGCGCGAATGAACCCATCCAGGTCACCGTCGAGGACGCCCTGCGCGTTGCCCACTTCGAAGCCCGTGCGGGCGTCCTTGACCTGCGTGTACGGGTGGAGGACGTAGCTGCGGATCGCGTTGCCCCCGAACCCCATCGAGACGCCGCCGCGCTCGCGGGCGAGCTCCGCCTCGCGCTCCTCCTCGGCCTTCTCGGCGAGCCGGGAGCGGAGGATCTTCATGGCCGTGTCCTTGTTGGCCGACTGGCTCCGCTCGTTCTGGACGGCGACGACGATGCCGCTGGGCATGTGCGTGATCCGCACCGCCGAGTCGGTCTTGTTCACGTGCTGCCCGCCGGCGCCCGACGAGCGGTAGGTGTCGATGCGGATGTCGTCGTCGGCGATCTCGATGTCCCCCGCCTCCTCGAGCAGCGGCGCGACGATCACCTGCGCGAAGCTCGTGTGGCGGCGGTGCGCCGCGTCGAACGGGCTGAGCCGCACGAGCCGGTGCTTCCCGCGTTCGGCCTTGAGGATCCCGTAGACGTTCTCGCCACGCGCCGTGAAGGTCGCGGACTTGAGGCCGTATTCCTCGCCGGGGCTCGACTCGATCACCTCTGTCTTGAACCCCCGCTGGTCGGCCCAGCGGAGGTACATGCGCAGCAGGATCTCGGCCCAGTCCTGCGCGTCGGTGCCGCCCGCGTCGGCCTGGATCGTGACGACCGCGTCTCCCCCGTCGTACTCGCCGGAGAAGAGGGCGTCCTCCTGCAGCCGCGCGAGCTCGCCGCGCACCTCGCGGAGGACCGGCTCGAGCTCCTCGTCGGGGAACGTGCCCGCGCCCTCGCGCAGGAACTCGACGTTCGAGACGAGCTCGTCGTAGCGCTGGAGCTTCCGCTGCGTGCGCTGGTGCTCGGCGCTCAACCGCGCGGCGCGCTGCTGGTCGTTCCAGAAGTCGGGTTGTGCGAGCTCCTCTTCGAGCTCGGCGAGGCGGGCCTTCAGCTGGGCCGGGTCAAAGGTAACCACGGACCCAGTCGAGCTGGGCCCCGATCTCCCCGAGCTGCTCGTCGAGCGGGATCTGGATCTCGTCGGCCATCCGCTACGCCCCGTGGCACTTCTTGAACTTCTTGCCCGAGCCGCACCAGCACGGGTCGTTGCGGCCGAGCTTCTCGTGCGGGCTCGCGTGCACGGTCTGGACGCCGGCAGCCGACGGAACACCCGCCATTACCGCCTCTCCCCCGCCCGCGGCCGCGATGGCCTCGGCGCCGGCGGAGGTCTCGTGCTCGTAGTAGACGTTGCCGTTCGTCGTCTGCGACTGTGTCTGGGCAAGCTGCTCCTGCGCCACCTCGGGCTGGAGCTCGGCGTGGAAGAGGTGGAGCACGACCTCGCCGCGGATCACGCGCCCGAGCTCGGTGAACATCCGCTCGCCCTCGCCCGTGTACTCGACGAGCGGGTCCTTCTGCGCCATGCCGCGCAAATGGATGCCCTCGCGCAGCGCCTCCATGTTCTCGAGGTGCTCGCGCCAGCGCACGTCGACGACCTGGAGGACGACGAAGCGCTCGAGCTCGCGCATGAGGTCCGCGCCGAACTCCTCCTGCTTGGCCTCGTACTCGTCGCGAGCGTCGTTCTGGAACTCCTCGACGAGAGTCTCGCGGGAGATCTCCTGCAGGTCCTCGCGCAGCTCGGCCGCGGTGATCTCGGTCTGGTACAGGCCGGCCATCGCGTTCGTGAGCGCCTCTAGGTCCCACTGCTCGGGGTGGTCCTCCTCGGTGAAGACATTGACCGTGTCCTCGACGACCTCGTCGATCCAGAGCTTGATCTGCTCGGAGAGGTCCTGGCCCTCGAGCACCTCGCGCCGCTGCTCGTAGATCCGCCCGCGGTGCCGGTTGAGGACGTCGTCGTACTTGAGGACGTTCTTGCGCATGACGAAGTTCTGCTCCTCGACCTTCTTCTGCGCGCCCTCGATCTGGCGGGAGAGGATCTTCGCCTCCATGGGCTGGTCCTCCGGGATCTTGAAGCGCTCCATGATCCCGCTGATCTTGTCGCCGGCGAAGAGGCGGACGAGGTCGTCCTCGCCGGAGAGGTAGAAGCGCGTCTCGCCGGGGTCGCCCTGACGGCCCGAGCGCCCGCGGAGCTGGTTGTCGATGCGGCGCGCCTCGTGGCGCTCGGTGCCGAGGACGTAGAGGCCGCCGAGCTCCCGCACGCCCTCGCCGAGCTTGATGTCGACGCCGCGGCCGGCCATGTTCGTCGCGATCGTCACCGCGCCAGGCTGGCCCGCGTCCTTGATGATCTCGGCCTCGCGCGCATGCTCCTTCGCGTTGAGGACGTTGTGCTTGATCCCCTTGCGCGTCAGGAGCTGCGACAGGTACTCGGAGGTCTCGACCGCGATCGTGCCCACGAGGATCGGCTGGCCGTGCTTCGTCCGCTCCTCGATGTCGCGCGCGACGGCCGCGAACTTGCCCTCCTTCGTCTTGAACACGAGGTCGTTCTCGTCGGCGCGCGCGACCGGGACGTTCGTGGGGATCTCGACGACGGAGAGGTCGTAGATCTCGACGAACTCCTTCTCCTCGGTCTTCGCGGTGCCGGTCATGCCGGCGAGCTTCTCGTACAGGCGGAAGTAGTTCTGGAGCGTGATCGTCGCCATCGTCTGGTGCTCTTCCTGGATCTTCACGCCCTCTTTCGCCTCGACGGCCTGGTGGAGGCCTTCGCTCCAGCGGCGCCCCTCCATGATCCGGCCGGTGAACTCGTCGACGATCTTCACTTCGCCGTCCTGGAT
This sequence comes from Gaiellaceae bacterium, assembly GCA_035713675.1. Taxonomy (GTDB): domain Bacteria; phylum Actinomycetota; class Thermoleophilia; order Gaiellales; family Gaiellaceae; genus Palsa-739. The sequence continues at coordinate 3,691 of DASSZE010000063.1, forward strand.
CACGTAGTCGACGTCGAGTTGGTACAGCGCCTGGGCCTTGAGCGCCTGGTAGAGGTGGTTCACGAGCTGCGTGTTCTCGGGCGCGTAGAGGTTGTCGATCCGGAGCGCGCGCTCGACCTTGGCGACGCCCTGCGGCGTCACGCCGACGGTCTTGTGCTTCTCGTCGAACTCGAAGTCGGCGCCGGCCTCCTCGGCGGCGCCCTTCGGGTCGCCGGGCGACGAGCGAAACGGGATGAGCTGCTTGGCGACGCGCGCGAAGTCGTAGTACTGCTGGGCCGCGGTCTCCGGCTCGCCGGAGATGATGAGCGGCGTCCTCGCCTCGTCGATCAGGATCGAGTCGACCTCGTCCACGATCGCGTAGGCATGCCCGCGCTGGACGAGCCCCTCGAGCGCGACCGACATGTTGTCGCGCAGGTAGTCGAAGCCGAACTCGGAGTTCGTCCCGTACGTGACATCGGCGTCGTAGGCGGCCTTCCGCTGGTCGAACGGCATCATCGTCTCGATGAAGGCGACCTTCATCCCGAGCGACTCGAAGACGGGCCGGTTCCACTCGGCGTCGCGCTGCGCGAGGTAGTCGTTGACGGTGACGAGGTGCGCGCCGCGGCCGGCGAGACCGTTGAGGTAGAGCGCGGTGCTCGCCACGAACGTCTTGCCCTCGCCGGTCTTCATCTCGGCGATGTCGCCCTCGTGGAGCACGATCCCGCCCATCAGCTGCACGTCGAACATGCGCTGGTCCGACGCGCGCTTGCGGGCCTCGCGGACAGCCGCGAACGCCTCGAAGACGAGCTCGTCGAGCTTCTCGCCGTTGTCGAGCCGCTGCCGGAACTCGGCCGTCTTGCCCTGGAGCTCGGCCTCCGAGAGCTTCTCGAACTCGGGCTCGAGCGAGGTGATGTACGCCGCCTGCTCCTGGAGCCGCTTGAGGCGGCGCCCCTCGCCGGCGCGCAGGAACTTCTCGAATCCACCAGTCGGATCGGGCATCAGGCAAGGGTAGCGGCCTACAAGGCCGTGACCCGGACCTCCCACAGGTCGTCGTCCAGCCGTTCGGCCTTGACGAAGAAATCGGCGCCCACGCGCTCGCCGAGCCGCTCGAGCTCCGGCGCGCGGCCCATGCTCGGCTCGCCGTCGACGCGGAGCTCCTGCCAGGAGTCCTTGCGCGAGAGCTCCAGCATGTCGGCGCGCGGGAAGTCGATCCGGTGCACGTCGATCCTGTGCGCGAGCACCGCCCAGAGGTCGCCGGACTGCCTCGCGGCGCGGGCACGGTACGGAGGCGCGAGCTCCTTCTCGACCGCGTCGGCGAGCGCGGAGACGTCGGCGTCGCCCTCCGCGTCCTCGATCAGCACGTCGCCGCCCTCGAGCGTCGCGAACTCGAGCCTGTCCCCGGCAAGGCCGGGCGCCTTGACGGTGACGGAGCGGTCCCAGTCGGCCTGGCCGAGCGCACGGCCTTCGTACACGCCGACGGTCTGGAGCACGCTCGGCCGGTCGAGCCGGATCCGGTCGAGGCCCGCCTCGCGGAGAAGCTGCTCGTTGTACGTCTCGCGCTTGCGGCGGAAGAGCCCCACGACGGGCTACACGCTAGTACGCGCGCGCTAACTCTCGGTGATGCCCGCCTCCACGGGATTCTCGAGCTCCGGCTCCTTCGCATGCTTTCGCCCGCCGACGCGCTTGTCGTGGATGTCCTTGACCTGGCGGACGAGCTTGTCGGCGAGCTGGTCGATGGCGGCCTTCATGTCCCGCGACGTCTCGCGGGCCCGCAGCGTCTGACCCTTGAGGTGGACGATGGCCTCCGCGACCTGCGACTCGGCGATCGACGGGTTCTTCTCGACCGCGAGCTCGATCTCGACGCGCGTCGACTCGTGGACGCGGCGGTCGAGCTTCCGGAGCTTGCGCTCGGCGTAGTCCCGCATGGAGTCGTTCACCTCGAGGTTCTTGCCCTTGACGTGAAGCTGCATCGTCGCCTCCCCTGTCGTGCTTCATGCTCTCTGTTCTAACCCTACTCGGGCGTGGGGTCACGGCATCCGCATCTATCCGCGGCGCAGCGCGCGGGCGAACGCGATCGCCTCGACGCGCCGGGCGCCGGCCTTGCGGAGCGCGCTCGCGGCTGCCGCGGCCGTCGCTCCGGTCGTGTAGACGTCGTCGATCACGGCGACGCGGCGAGGTGCCGCATGCGTGGCCCGGAACGCGCCGCGGACGCTTCGCCGCTGAGCGGCCGAGCTGCCGCGCTGGCGGCCGCCCCGGGTCCGCTCGAGCAGCGGCAGGCACGGGATCCCCCACGCCGCCGCGAGCTCGTGAGCGAGCCGCTCGGCCGGGTTGTGGCCTCGCGCGAGCCGCCGCCCGCGGTCGGACGGGACGAAGGCGAGCGCATCGACCTCGGGGGGCGGGAGTCGCTCCGTGACGAGCTGAGCCGCCTCGGCCGCGAGCCGCCACAGCCCGCGCTCCTTCCACGCATGGACGAGGCGCCTGGCCGCGTCGTCGTAGCCGACAGCAGCGCGGGCGGTCGCGAACGCGAGCCGCCGTCCGGCGCACTCGCGGCAGCGCTCGACCGGCCACGCCGTCGGCGCGCCGCAGCGCGCGCAGAGCGGCGGTTCGAGCCGCGGCAGCTCGTCCCGGCACCCCGCACAGAGTTGGCTCCCGCCGCTGCCGCAGACGACGCAGCGCTGCGGCAGGAGGAGATCGAGCACGAGCTCACGCTACGGCGCAAGGTGTCGCGGCCGGATGCCGGGTCCGTGCCGGCTCAGTCGAGGCTGTACGACTCGCGCTCGGGGAGGCCGGCAAGCCGCCGCAGGCGGTTGTCCGCCTCCAGCAGCTGGTCGTGGTTCCCGATGTCGTACCAGCTGCCCTCGAAGCGGAAGCCGTACACGGGCTCCCGGCGCGCGAGCCAGCCCAGGAAGCTGCCGGCGTTGTCTGGGCTCTGCCCCTCGTCGAGGTACGTCCCGACGAGCCGCACGTGCTCCGCCGGCAGGACGTAGATGAGGGTCGAGGCGAGGGTGGACGGCGGACTGCTCGGCTTCTCCACGAAGCTCACGATGCGGTCGTCGCCGTCCATCTCCGCGATCCCGTAGTGCGTCGCGAGCTCGAGGTCGCCGACGTCGTGGAGCGGGACGGCGCTCGCCGGCTGCGGCTTCGAACGCCACCACTCGACGAAGCGAGGGAGCGAGAGCTCGAACAGGTTGTCCCCGGCGAGCACGACGAGCTCGTCCTCCTCCAGCCCGGCGCCCTCGATCACGAGCCGAAGGTCGCCGACGGCGCCGAGCCGGTCCTCGTTCGAGGTCGTCCCGTCGTCGTGGACGGTCACGCCGTGCTCCTCGGCCCAGCCCGCGAACAGCGGAGCGAAGCGGCTGTTCGTGACGAGGTGGACCGCGTCCACGCCCTCGATCTCGCGGACGCGGTCGAGCACCCAGTCGAGCATCGGCCGGCCCCCGACCGGAAGCAGGTGCTTCGGTGTGTCGTCGGTCAGGGGTCGCAGCCGGGTGGCGTACCCGGCCGCGAGGATGACGGCCTTCAACGGCTCAGGTGCCCTCGTCCCAGGAGGCGAGGTAGCGCGCCTGCTCCTCCGTCAGCGTGTCGATCTCGACGCCCATCGTCGCGAGCTTCAGCCGTGCGATCTCGCGGTCGATCTCCGGCGGTACCGGATAGACCTTGCGGTCGAGCTCACCCGCGTGACGTGCCGCGTACTCGAGCCCGAGGGCCTGATTGGCGAAGGACATGTCCATCACGAGCGCCGGGTGTCCCTCGGCCGCGGAGAGGTTGACGAGCCTGCCGTCGGCGACGAGGTAGAGGCGCCGGCCGTCGGCGAGCGTGAACTCCTCGACGAACTCACGGGCCCGCTTGGTCTCGACGGCCATCTCGCGCAGCGCCGGGATCTCGATCTCGACGTTGAAGTGGCCGGTGTTGGCGAGGATCGCGCCGTCCTTCATCAGCTCCATGTGCTCGCGTGCGATCACGTGCTTGTCGCCGGTCGCCGTGCAGAACATGTCGCCGATCGCGGCCGCCCGCTCGAGCGGCAGCACCTCGAAGCCGTCCATCGACGCCTCGAGCGCCTTGAGCGGCTCGACCTCGGTCACGATCACGTGCGCGCCCATCCCCCGCGCCCGCTGCGCGACGCCGCGGCCGACCCAGCCGTAGCCGCAGACGACGAAGCGCTTGCCGGCGAGCAGGACGTTCGTCGCCCGGATGATCCCGTCGATCGTCGACTGCCCCGTGCCGTAGCGGTTGTCGAACATGTGCTTCGTCTGCGCCTCGTTGACGGCGATGATCGGGAAGCCGAGCTTGCCCTCCACCTCGAGCGCCTTGAGGCGGATCACGCCGGTCGTCGTCTCCTCGGTGCCGGCGATGATCTCGCCGAGCTGCTCGCGCCGCGCCGAGTGGAGGACGCCGATCACGTCGGCGCCGTCGTCCATCGTGAAGTGCGGCTTGTGGTCGACGGCCGCCTCGATGTGGGCGTAGTACGTGTCGTTGTCCTCGCCCTTGATCGCGAAGACGGACACGTCGTAGTCGGCCACGAGCGCCGCCGCGACGTCGTCCTGCGTCGAGAGCGGGTTCGAGGCGCAGAGGACGACGTCCGCGCCGCCCGCCTGGAGCGTGCGCATGAGGTTCGCCGTCTCGGTCGTCACGTGGAGACAGGCCGAGATGCGGTAGCCGGTCAGCGGCTGCTCGCGCTCGAACCGCTCCCGGATCGCCGCGAGCACCGGCATCTGCCGGTCGGCCCACTCGATCCGCCGCCTCCCCTCCTCTGCGAGGGCGAGGTCTTTCACGTCGTAGCGCTGCGTCGCTGCCATCTGTTCCTTTCGTTATGCGGCGAGAAGCCGTTCGTGCTTCCGCTGTTCCCATTCCACCCAGGATGCGTCCTCGACGTCGGCGAGCCAGCCGTCGATCGCCGTCCGCAGCTCGGGCTCCCGCCGGAGCCGCGAGGCGAAGACGATGTCGCCGATGCCGAGCCCGAAGCGACTCCGCAGCTCGGCGAGCGAGCGCAGCTGGTTCAGCTCGCGCAGGCCGTAGAGCCGGTAGCCGGACGCCGTCCGCGAGGGGACGACGAGCCCGGACTGCTCGAGATAGCGGAGCATCCGGGCCGACCAGCCCGTGTGGGCCGCGGCGCCGCCGACGTGGAGAGGATCCATTCCGGCGCCGACCCTAACACAGGCGTGTCAAGGCTTGTCGGCTCGAACCTGCGCCGTCGCGCGCGAGACCCGGAAGAAGCCCCGCGCGGCGATGTCCCTCTCCGCCGCACGGCGGAGCGGCTCGAGCTCGTCGTCGCTCACGTCGCCGCGGGAGCGGACGAAGTCGAGGAGATGCTCGAGCTCCGTCACCTCGAGATCCTGCGGGCCGGGAACGGGCTCGATCTCGACGTCGACGAAGAACGGCGCGAGCTCGTCGTCCACCGTCTCCATCGTGAACCGCTCGCGCGTCCTCGTCCACTGGCTGTCGGGCGGCGGAGGCGCCAGCTCGCGGATCTCGCGGAGGTGGTCGAGGCCGATGACCGTTGCGCGGAACGTCCCGCCGGGTCGGAGAACCCGTGCGATCTCGGCGAGAGCCCGCGGCCGGTCCTCGACGTGGAAGAGCATGTGGTTCGCGATCACCGCGTCGAAGGTCGCGTCGGGGAACGGAAGCTCCTGGACGTCGGCGACGACGTACTCCGCCCTGTCGCCGAGCGCGGCGTGGGCCGCGTCGACCATCCCCGGCGAGAGGTCGGTCAACGTGAGCTTCCAGCCCGGCGGGATCCGGTCGAGGTTCTCCCGCCAGATGTTCCCGTCGCCGCACCCGACCTCGAGCACGTCGGCCTCGTCGCCGAAGGCGTAGCCGTCGAAGATCCAGTGCGGGTAGTGGACGGGACTGCGCGAGTAGCGGTCGTGCAGCGCGATCCGCGCCCGCAGGTTCGCGTTCGTCGCGTACTGCTCGCGGATCTTCTCCCGCTCGCTCACGCCTCGCCTCGCAGCCGTGCCGTGAGCCGGTCGAGCGCGGCCTCGTCGGCGCCGGCGGACAGGAGCCGCGCGCGGATCCCTTCCGCGGCGTCGATCTCCTCGAGCACGTCCGCGAGCGTCCGGCCCGGCGGCCGGAGAACCCGCAGGCGGCGTTCGCGCTCCGCCTCGTCCTCGGCCCTCGCGACCCATTCGCCGTTGTGCGGCCCCCAGTACTCGTCGCTCAGAGCGTGATCGGCGGCGATGACGTCGGGCTCGACGCCCGCGAGCCAGAGCGCCATCCCGCAGGCGATGCCCGTCCGGTCACGCCCGCCCGCGCAGTGGATCGCGGCCGGAGGCGCTGCGTTCCCGAGCAGGGTGAGGGCCTGTGCCAGCTCGCCGCGATACCGGTCGGCGAGGGCGAGATACGCCTCGCGCATCGACGGCCAGTCCCAGGCTGCGGGGACGGGCCGCGGGTCCATCGCCTGTCGCACAACCGGCACCGGCAGCGGGTTGAGCGCGTCGTCCTCGTGCTCGCGCTCCGGGCGCAGGTCGACGACGAGCGAGACGCCGTAATCGACGAGCGCGCGCCGCCCCGCGTCGCTCAGGCCCGGTAGCCAGTCGGCGCGCACGACGACGCGATAGGCCGTCTCGCCCCCATCGGCGAGCGGCAGCCCGCCGAGATCGCGGACGTTGACGCAGCCGTCCCAGCGGAGGATCCGCTCTATTTCCGCTCCCGGCACCGGCAAAGCCGGCACCTCCGCTCCTCGATGAGCTCCGTCGAGCCTACGCTCATGCCGTGCTGGTGCCTTCACGCCCGTACCTGTCCTCGAGCCGGACGACGTCGTCGAGATGCGGGGTCGAGACCTCGAGGATCGTGGTGTCCTCGAGCGCCGTGATGCGGTGGACGGTGCCGGGCCGGTAGCGGAAGCATGCGCCGGCGGTCACGATCTCCTCGTCGAGTGCCTCCTGGCCGGCGTCGCCGAGTTCGAGCCGTGCGCGGCCGCTCTCGACATACCAGCTCTCGTCCTTCTCCCGGTGGAACTGCAGCGAGAGCGACTCCCCCGCCTCGACGAAGAGGATTTTCCCGACGTACGCGTCCGCGTGCGCCCAGATCAGCTCCCAGCCCCAGGGCTTCTCCACCCGGCGCGGCTCGAAGGCGAAGCGGTCGAGCGAGCCGTAGTTCGGGCTGTCGACGCTCATTCCCGCTCCCGGCGGCGGCAGAGCCGCCGCCTCCGCTCTTTGCCGAGCTCCGTCGAGCCTACGCTCATGCGAGCCGCCTCTGTGGCTTCCACTCGGGATGCGCCTCCATGAACTCGGCGGCGCGGCGCAGGTCCTTCGGCGTGTTCACCGTCAGCCACACGCCGTCGTGGCGGTGCGCGTGCAGCCGGCGCTCGCCGGCGAGCTGCGGGAACGTCGACTGCTCGTGGTCGCCCTTCTCCGGCAGGAGCGCGATCGCCTCCTCGCCGAGGACGTAGACGCCGGAGTTGACCCAGTGGTCGAGCAGCGGAGCCTCGCGGAAGCCGGTCACGGCGCCGTCGTCCTCGACCTCGACGACTCCGAAGGGCGAGCGCACCTGCGCAACGACGATCGTCGCCGCCGAACCGCTCTGCTCGTGCTCCGCGACGAGCGCGCGGAAGTCGACGTCGAGGAGCTCGTCACCGTTGAGCGCGAGCACCGGCCCCTCCTCTTGCCGCCGCGACGCCGCGAGCCGGAGCCCGCCGCCGCGGCCGAGCGGCTCCTCCTCGCCCACCGGCTCGATCTCGGCGCCGAGACCGGCGAGCGCGTTGTGGAACACGTCCTCGTCTCCGGTGCGGCAGGCGACGATCACGCGCGTCACGCCCGCCTCGACGAGCCGCGCGACCGTGTACTCGGCGAGCGGGAAGCCGGCGACCGGGACGAGCGGCTTCGGCAGCCCCTGCGCCGCGTCGCCGAGCCGTTCCGCCTTCCCACCGGCGAGGAGCAGGGCCTCCACTACTCGCTAGGCTCCAGCGCGGGCTCGGCCGCCTCGGGCAGGACATCGGTCGGCGAGATGCGTCGGCCCGTGCCCTCGTACGCGAAGCCGAGTGCGCGCACCGCTACCGGGTCGAGCAGGTTGCGGCCGTCGACGATCAGCGGGTGCCGCATCGCCGCGCGCGTCTGCTCGCCGGGGAACTCCAGCAGCTGCGGCCACTCGGTGACGATCACGGCCGCGTCCGCGCCGGTGACCGCCTCGAGCGGGCTCGCGCAGAGGGAGACGCCCTGCAGCTCGGGCCGCGCGATCGGGTCCCAGCCGCGCACCTCCGCGCCTTCGGCGAGCAGCCGCGAGGCGAGGACGAGCGACGGCGCCTCGCGCATGTCGTCGGTGTTCGGCTTGAAGGCGAGCCCGAGCAGCGCGACGCGCTTCCCGCGCAGCCGCCCGAGATGCCGCTCGAGCTTCTGCAGGACGCGCCGCTTCTGGAGCTCGTTCACCTCGATCACCGCGTTCAGCAGCTGGAAGTGGTAGCCCGAGTTCGCGGCCAGCTGCTTGAGCGCGAGTGAGTCCTTCGGGAAGCACGAGCCGCCCCAGCCGATGCCGGCGCGCAGGAAGTGCGGGCCGAGCCGGTGATCGAGGCCGACACCGTTCGCCACGTGCTGCACGTCGGCGCCGACGAGCTCGCAGACGTTGGCGATCTCGTTGATGAAGCTGATGCGCGTGACGAGGAACGCGTTCGCGGCGAGCTTGATCATCTCGGCGGAGTTGACGTCGGTGCGCACCACCGGCCCGTCGATCCCGGCGTGGAGCGCCTCGACCGCGTCGCCGTCGGCCTCGTCGAAGGCGCCGATCACGACCCGGTCCGGCTCCATGAAGTCGCGCACGGCCGTCCCTTCCGCCGTGAACTCGGGGTTCGAGACGTAGCCGACCGAGTCGAGGCCGCGCGCCTCGAGGGCTGCGCGCACCTTCTCACCCGTCCCGACGGGCACGGTGGACTTCATGACGATCGTCGCGCTCGCGTCGTCGGGGAGCTCGTCGATCACCGTCCAGACCGCCGAGAGGTCGGCGTCGCCCGCGTAGGTCGGCGGTGTCCCGACCGCGACGTAGACGAAGTCTGCGCCCGTCACGGCGTCGCGCACGTCGAGCGTGAACGAGATCCGGTCGCGGCTGCGCTCGAGCACCTCGTCGAGCCCCGGCTCGTAGATCGGCAGCTCCCCGGCCTGCAGGCGCTCGATGCGCTCGGGTAGGACGTCGCGCACGACGACTTCGTGTCCGAGATCCGCGAAGCACGCGCCGGTGACGAGGCCGACGTAGCCGGCTCCGAAGATCGCAATCCGCGCCATGGGCCTAGCGTACGGGCTTGAGGCTCTTGGCGATCGCGATCATCGTGGAGTTCGAGAGCTGGTTGAGGATCGTGTTCGAGACCCAGTAGACGGCCTTCGGCGTGCGGAGCGCGACCATCTGGACCGCGCCGCCCGTCGAGTAGATCAGGAACTTCTGGCCGTGGAAGAAGAACTGCCCGGTCGGGTTGGCGAGGATCGGCGGGCTCGTCCAGTCGGTCTCCTCGACCTGCCAGTGCTGGATGCCGTCCGGCTGCACGAAGGTGAGCACGACCTCGTGCTTGCCCTTGAGCGGGCTGAAGATGCGCCGGCCGAGCGGGGTCGAGATCTGCGCGTACTGCGCCACCCGGAACGGGGCCATGACGGGGAAGTGCACCCGGCGGGTGACGTGCCGCAGGAGCGGCACGGTCATGGAGGCACCAGGGCTCAGCGTCGGCGGCACCTTCGGCGGCAGCTTCGCGTGGTGCGGGACGACGAGCTTGCCTCCGAAGCCCGTCCCGACCGCGACCACGGTCAGCGGATTGCCCGCCTGCTTCGCGAAGAAGGCGATCGCCGGAGTCAGCTGCGCGACCTTCGTGTGCGAGCCGAAGAGCGGCTGGAGCTGCTGCGCAGCCAGCTTCGCGTTCGGCTGTACCGGGTCGTAGTAGACCGTCGTGTCGCGCTGCACCTTCGGCGCATTCGCCGGCGTCGTCGCCGGCAGCGACTTCGTCGTGAAGCCGTGTGCCGCGAGCAGGTAGCTCGTCTGCGACGCCTCCCCGGGCACCCTGCCGGCGTTGAGGACGAGCACCGAGACTTCCCGCTTCGGCAGCGGGTGCCGCTTCTGCGTGTGCTTCGGCTTCGGGCCGCCGACGAGCTGGGAGCTGACGCGAGCCGACTCGCTTACGTCCGGATGGAGGAAGCTCTGGACGGCCGCGTTGATCGCGCCCGGCGAGGCCGACTCCACGTCCGCCCCACCCGGCGTGACGAAGAAGTGGAAGGCCGCGTACGGGATCTGATTCCGGAACAGATGTCCCGCCGGCAGGTGGTACGCGACGCCGAGATACGACTCGATCTCGGTGAGACTGGGTGCCCCACCGCCCGCCTTCGCGACCTGCAGATTGCCTTTGAGCGCGCCCATGAGCTGCGGGATCTCGGTCAGCAGCGACGAGGGCGAGAGACTGGTCCGCAGACGGCTCTTGAGCGCTTCGATGAACTGCTGCTGGCGGCCGGTGCGGTAGATGTCGTTGTCGAAATGGCGGAAGCGCACGAACGAAAGCGCCTGACCGCCGTCGAGTTTCTGGTAGCCGGGGTAGAGATTGATCGCCGACGTGCCCGAGTGCGGCGGGATGTAGTAGCGGCGGTCGACGTTCATGTACACCCCGTGGAGGCGGTTCACGAGTTGCTTGAAGGCATGGAAGTCGAGCGTGATCAGGTAGTTGATCGGCAGTCCGGTCAGGTGCTTCATCGTGTCGAGCGTCGCCGACGGGCCGTTGCCGCCGGGGCAGAGCGACCACGCCGAGTTGATGCGATCGTGCGTGTACACGACGTCCCCGCGGCAGTAGATCGGCACGTAGAGGTCGCGCGGGAAGGAGAGCAGCGACAACGTGTGGTTGACCGGATCGGCCCGAACGAGCATCAGCGTGTCCGAGTTGGATCCCGCCAGCGACGTCGACCCCAGGCCGGCACGGTGGTCGTAGCCGGCGATGAGCGCGATCGCGGGCGAGTGAGCCGACGGAATCGGCGACGTGTACCTCTCGGCCGCCCTCACCTTCCCCACGGCCACGACGGAGTTGAGGCTCTCGTGACCGTAGAGGTAGACCCCGCCGGCCGCGCCCGACGCGATCACGAGGGCGGCGAGCACGAGCCAGCCGAAGCCGCGGAGGATGAGCCCGACGACCGACCGCCGCGGCGGATCCGGCTGCCGGTAGCGCGTGATCGGCCCGAAAAGTGGAGGCAGCGTCGAATGGCCGTTGCCGTTCTGGCCGGCGGATTGCCCGATTCCACGCTTCAGCGTCGTCCGCATGCGAGATCGGCGCCCACGCCGGCGCCTCGCCGAGGATAGCTCAGGTGCCGGAGGAGGCGGCCGCGATGCTCACTTCACCCTCATCCTCGACGGGCTCGTAGCCGAGGTTCGGGCGCAGCCAGCGCTCGGCCTGCACCGTCGGGACGCCCTTCCGCGCGGCGTAGTCCTCGACCTGGTCGCGGCCGAGCCGACCGATCGAGAAGTAGCGCGCCTCGGGATGCGCGAGGTAGATGCCGCTCACGCTCGCGGCCGGCGTCATCGCGTAGGTCTCGGTGAGCGCGAGCCCCGCGTCCTCGGCGCCGAGGAGCGCGAACAGCTTCGGCTTCTCGCTGTGGTCGGGGCAGGCTGGGTACCCGAACGCAGGTCGGATGCCGCGGAAGCCCTCCGCGATCAGCTGCTCGTTGGGGAGCTTCGGGCCCGTCTCGTACCAGGCGCGCCTCGCGACCTCGTGCAGGTACTCGGCGAACGCCTCGGCGAGACGGTCGGCGAGCGCCTTGACCATGATCGCGTGGTAGTCGTCGTGCTCCGCGGCGAAGCTCGCGGCGAGCTCGTCGGCACCGATCCCGGCCGTGACCGCGAACGCGCCGAGGTGGTCTTCGTCGGGCGCCAGGTAGTCGGCGAGGGAGCGGTTCGGCCGCGAGTCGCCGTAGTCCGACTGCTGGCGGAGGAACGAGAAGCGCGTGCCGTCCTCGAGGACGACGTCGTCTCCCTCGGACGCGGCCGGCCAGAAGCCGAACACACCACGCGCCTGTAACAACTTGTCACCGACGATCCGGTCGAGTAGCCGCTGGGCGTCGTCGTAGAGCTCGCGCGCCGCCGGCTGGTCGAGGATCGCAGGGAACTTCCCCTTCAGCTCCCACGCGTGGAAGAAGAACTGCCAGTCGACGTACTCGCGCAGCGTCGCGAGCTCCGGCTCGATGACCCGGCGGCCCGTGAACTCCGGCTCGGGCACGTCGTCGAACGAGACGCGGTGCCGGTTCTCGCGCGCCCGCGAGAGCGGCAGCAGCGGCTTGCGCTCCTTCTCCTCGTGGAGCTCCCGCAGGCGCTCCTGGTCGGCGCGGTTCTCGCCGTCGAGGCGCTGCCGGCGTTCCGGCTCGAGGAGGTCGGACACGACGCCGACGACGCGCGAGGCGTCGAGGACGTGCACGACCGGCTGCGAGTACGCCGGCGCGATCCGCACCGCCGTGTGCTGGCGCGACGTCGTCGCGCCGCCGATCAGGAGGGGCAGGTCCAGCCCGCGCCGCTCCATCTCGCGGGCGACGTCGACCATCTGGTCGAGCGACGGCGTGATCAGGCCGGAGAGCCCGACGACGTCGCATTTCTCCTCGACGGCCGTGTCGAGAATCCGCTCGGCCGGGACCATCACGCCGAGGTCGATCACCTCGTAGTCGTTGCAGCCGAGGACGACGCCGACGATGTTCTTGCCGATGTCGTGGACGTCGCCCTTGACCGTCGCGAGGACGGCCTTGCCGCGCGCCCGCGGCGGCCCGCCGCCCGCGGCCTGCTCCGCCTCCATGAACGGCTCGAGATAGGCGACAGCACGCTTCATCGCGCGCGCGCTCTTCACGACCTGCGGCAGGAACATCTTCCCGGCTCCGAACAGGTCGCCGACGACCTGCATGCCGCCCATCAGCGGCCCCTCGATCACGTCGAGCGGCCGGTCGGCGCGCTGCCGCGCCTCCTCGGTGTCCTCCTCGATGAAGTCGACGATCCCGTGGACGAGCGCGTGCTCGAGCCGCTTCTCGACCGGGGCCTCGCGCCAGGAGAGGTCGACCTCGCGCTGCTTGCCCTCGCCGCGCACCCGCCCCGCGTACTCGACGAGCCGCTCGGTCGCGTCGGCGCGCCGGTCGAAGATCACGTCCTCGACCAACTCGAGCAGCTCCGGGCCGATGTCCTCGTAGACGACGAGCTGGCCGGCGTTGACGATGCCCATGTCGAGGCCGGCGCGGATCGCGTGGTAGAGGAAGGCGGAGTGCATCGCCTCGCGGACGGCGTCGTTGCCGCGGAACGCGAAGCTGAGGTTGGAGATCCCGCCGCTCGTGCGCGCGCCCGGACAGCTTGCCTTGATCAGCGGCAGCGCTTCGAGGAACGCCTTCGCGAAGCCGCGGTGCTCCTCGATCCCGGTCGCGACGGCGAGCACGTTCGAGTCGAAGATCAGGTCCTCGGGCGGGAAGCCGACCTGCTCGGTGAGGAGCTTGTAGGCGCGCTCGCAGATCTCGACCTTCCGCTCGACCGTCTCGGCCTGGCCCTGCTCGTCGAAGGCCATGACGACCACGCCGGCGCCGTAGCGGCGCACACGCCGTGCCTGGTCGAGGAACGCCTCCTCGCCCTCCTTGAGCGAGAGCGAGTTGACGACTCCCTTGCCCTGGACGCACTTGAGGCCGGCCTCGAGCACCGACCAGCGCGAGCTGTCGATCATGATCGGGAGCCGCGCAGCCTCGGGCTCGGTCGCGAGCAGGTTGAGGAACGTCGTCATCGCCCGCTCGCCGTCGAGCAGGTCGGCGTCCATGTTGACGTCGAGGAGGTTCGCGCCGCCGCGAACCTGGTCGAGCGCGACGTCGGTCGCGGCCTGGAAGTCGCCCGCCTCGATCAGGCGCCGAAAACGGGCCGAGCCGGTGACGTTCGTCCGCTCGCCGACGATCGTGAAGTTCGAGTCGGGACCGATCTCGAACGGCTCGAGGCCGCTGAAGCGGGTGGCGGGACGCGGCTCGGGCACCGTCCGCGGCGCCAGGCCCTCGATCGTCTCGGCGATCCGCCGCACGTGCTCCGGCGTCGTGCCGCAGCAGCCGCCGACGATGTTGACGAGCCCGTCGCGCGCGAACTCGCCGAGGAAGCGGCTCGTGTCCTCCGGCCCCTCGTCGTGCAGGCCGAGCTCGTTCGGCAGGCCCGCGTTCGGATAGCACGCGACCCAGGTCGGCGCGATGGCCGCGAGATCCTCGACGAAGGGTCGCATCTCGGTCGCGCCGAGCGAGCAGTTCACCCCGACGACGAGCGGCTCCGCATGCTCGACCGAGAGCCAGAACGCCTCGACGGTCTGCCCCGAGAGGTTGCGCCCGCTCTTGTCGACCGCGGTGAACGAGAGCCACAGCGGCAGCTCGGGGGCGACGTCCTGCGCCGCGACGATCGCCGCCTTCGCGTTGAGCGTGTCGAAGACCGTCTCGATCAGGAGCAGGTCGACGCCTCCTTCGCGGAGCGCCCGGATCTGGTGCGCGTACGTCTCCGCGACCTCGTCGAACGTCGCGGCGCGGTAGGCGGGATCGTCGACGCGCGGGGACAGCGAGAGGGCGACATTGAGCGGCCCGACGGAGCCTGCGACGAAACGCGGGCTGTCCGTCTTCGCGGCCCACTCGTCCGCCGCGGCGCGTGCGAGGCGGGCGCCCGCGACGTTCATCTGCTCCACGATCCCGGCGTCGAAGCCGTAGTCGGCCTGGCCGATCGTCGTCGCGGTGAACGTGTTCGTCGTCGCGATGTCGGCTCCGGCCGCGAAGTACTCGCCGTGGATGCGGGAGATGAGCTCCGGCTGGGTCAGGTTGAGGAGGTCGGGATCGCCGGCGACGTCGTGGCTGTGGTCCCGGAACCACTCGCCGCGGTAACCCTCCTCCCCGCGCACCTCGCGCTGCAGGAGCACGCCCCACGAGCCGTCGAGGACGGCGATGCGCTGCCTGAGGATGGATTCGAGCCGTTCCCGAGAGTCCTGCACCTGTCTCCTTCCGGGTCGCTTTACAGCCGGCCCGAAAGCGGGGCGCTCTCGGGCGCTTTAGGCGTTTGTTGACCCGGTCGCCAAGCTGCCTGTCAAAGCTCTCCGGGTGCCGGAACCGTAGCAGCGCGACCGCGTCCCGCTCTGCCGTTAGGGTGCCCGCTCGTGACCGAGGTACACGACGGCGCCACGCTGCGGTCGGCACTGCTCGAGATCGCGAGCGACTTCTCGTTCACGTGGATCTCCGAGGCGCGGCGGCTGTTCATGGATCTCGAGCCGCGCCGGTTCGCCGAGCTCCACCACAACCCGACCGCGCTGCTCTCGGAGCTGACCGACGACCAGCTCGCGCGCGCGCTCGAGCCGGCGTACCTCGAGCACCTCACCCGCGTGCAGGGCCGCCTCGCACGGGATCGCGGCGAGGAGACGTGGTGGCGCGAGCGCAGCGGCCCGGGCGACATGCTCGTGGCCTACTTCTCCGCCGAGTTCGGCCTCGACGAGAGCCTCCCGATCTACTCCGGGGGCCTCGGCGTGCTGGCCGGCGACCATCTCAAGGCTGCGTCGGAGCTCGGCGTCCCACTCGTCGGGATCGGTCTCTTCTACCGCCGCGGCTACTTCCAGCAGCGGCTCGACGAGGACGACCGGCAGACCGAGCACTACCCGCTCACCGACACGACGCGCCTGCCGCTCGAGCTCGTGCCCATGGCTCCCACGGTCGAGCTCGCCGAGGAGACCGGGGATCTCGTGCCGGTCCGGCTCGGCGTGTGGCGGGCGCGGGTCGGCCGGGTCTCCCTCTACCTGCTCGACACGCACGTCGAGGGGAACCCCGAGTGGGCCGTCACCGACACGCTCTACGGCGGCGACCGGGCGAACCGGCTGCGGCAGGAGATCGTGCTCGGCATCGGCGGCGTGCGCGTGCTGCGCGCTCTCGGCCTCGAGCCGACGGTCTTCCACCTGAACGAGGGGCACTCCGCGCTCCTCCAGCTCGAGCGCCTGCGCGAGCTCGTCGAGCAGCAGGGGTTGTCCCCGGACGAGGCGCTCGACCACCTGCGCGCGTCGACCGTCTTCACGACGCACACTCCCGTGCCGGCGGGCAACGAGGTCTTCGATCCGGAGCTCGTGCGGCGCAGCCTCGGCGGGCTCGTCGAGCGGTGCGGCCTGACCTGGGAGGAGTTCGCGGCTCTCGGCAAGGTCGAGGCCGCCGAGACCGGCTTCGGGCTGACGCCGTTCGCGCTCCGCACGTCTCAGCACGCGAACGGCGTCTCGGAGCTCCACGGCGCGGTCTCGAGGGAGATGTGGCACGGGCTCTGGCCCGAGCGCCGGCTCGACGAGGTGCCGATCACCTCGATCACGAACGGCGTCCACCAACGGACGTGGCTCTCACCCGAGCTCGAGCAGCTGCTCGGCGACACCGACCCGCAGTTCCCGCGCGCACGGGAGCTCTCGGCCGAGGAGCTCTGGACGGCGCACCGGAGCGCGAAGGGAAGGCTGCTCGAGTTCGTGGCCAGGACGCGTGGCGTGCGCGAGCTCGATCCCGGCGTCCTGACCATCGGCTTCGCGCGACGCTTCGCGACCTACAAGCGCGCGAGCCTCCTCTTCAGCCGTCCCGAGCTCCTCGCGCAGCTGCTTGCCGACTCCGAGCGCCCGATCCAGGTGCTCGTCGCCGGGAAGGCGCACCCCGCGGACGAAGCCGGCAAGGACGTGATCCGGCAGGTGGTCGAGTTTGCGCGGGAGCCGACGGCGGCGGGGCGCGTCGTGTTCCTCGAGGACTACGAGATGACGCTCGCGCGCCGGCTCGTGCAGGGCGTGGACGTGTGGCTCAACACGCCGCGCCGGCCGTTCGAAGCGTCGGGCACGTCCGGGATGAAGGCCGCGCTGAACGGCGTGCTCAACTGCTCGATCCTCGACGGCTGGTGGGCGGAGGCGTACGCGCCCGAGTACGGGTTCGCGATAGCGGGCCCCGCGGACGAGGACGCGACCGAGGAAGAGCAGGACGAGGCGGACGCGGAGGCGCTCTACGCGGTGCTCGCCGAGCAGGTGCTCCCGGCGTACTACGGGCGCGACGAGGCGGGCATCCCGCAGCGGTGGATCGCGCTGATGCGCGAGTCGATCGCCGAGCTCGGCCCGCGCTTCGGCTCGGCGCGGATGGTGGCGGAGTACGTCGACCGCCTCTACCTCCCCGCCCACGCGGGCGCCGAGCATGCAGCCAGCCGCGTCGCCTAGCGACGGACCCAGCGGAGGCGCGCCGCCCCCCTGACGGCGCGCCTCCGCTCCGGCCGCCTCAGGCGGCCGCCGCTGCCGTCCGGGCCCGCTCGCCGGGCCGGAGCAGCACGAAGAGGCTCGTGCCCAGCGTCCAGAGCGGCACGCCGAAGATCAGGCCGAGCCAGCCGATCGGGCCGGCCGCGAGCACGAGCGCGACGAGCCCCGCGAAGGCGGCCCACCAGCGCGGCACGACCCGCGTCCGCCAGGCGACGATCGCGAACGCCGCGAGCGGCAGGATCGCCGCCAGCTCCGCGGCGACGAAGAAGAGATCGACGGAGTGATGGAGGACGGCGGCGGTGCCGGGGTCGATGCTGTTCTTGTCGATCCCGCCGGTGAGGTCGACGCCCGCCGTGAGGATCCCGGCCAGGCCCGCCATCCCCGCCCCAACGAGGGCGAGCAGCGGCAGCTGGCTGTCCCGGCCGGCGGCTTCCGTGAGCCGGACGCGCAGGCCGGCGACGAACGCGACGAAGCCGAGGCAGCCGAGCATGAAGAGCCAGCCGCCCATGACGACCGCGTCCGTGTGAGCCTTGTACCAGGCGAGGATCTCGCCCCCGGTCGCGTGGTCGGCGGGGCCGTTCTTGTTGATCAGGATGATCCCGACGACCCAGAGGGCGACCGCGAGCGGGCCGAGCAGGGCCCAGCGGCGGTTCTCGGAGTGGTTCATCGTGCGTTGCTCCTTTCGAGGCGAGTTGCCATGCGGTGAGAAGGAGCGTCGCGGGCGCCGCTTAAGATCCGCTTGGTAGCCGATGAGTGAGGGCGCAGCCGAGGGTGGAGCAGCGGCGTTCGAGCAGCTCGTGAGCGACGCGCTCGACGAGCTGCCGGACGACATCCGCGACCTCATGTCGAACGTCGCGGTCACGGTCGAGGACGAGCCGCCCGACGGGCAGCCGCTGCTCGGCCTCTATCAGGGCGTCCCCTGGGGCAGGCGCGGCGCGTACTACTCCGGCGCGCTGCCGGACAAGATCACGATCTACCGCGGCCCGATCGAGCGCATGACCGGCGGCAATCCCGAGGCGCTACGCAACCAGGTGCGCCGCACCGTCTTCCACGAGATCGCCCACCACTTCGGCATCAGCGACGACCGCCTCGTCGAGATCGACCGCTACTAGCCGGCTAGCCGCGAACCGCGAGCTGGTTCTCGGCGTGGCGGATGCGCTGTTCGAGCTGCCAGCGGTCGGCCGTCGACTCGCCCGCTTCCACGCGCGCCAGCTCCTCCTCCGCCTCCTCGAGCTGCCGCCGGGCCCGCGCCTCGTCGATGTCGCGCGCGGCGACGGCGTCGTCGACCAGCGCGATCGCGCGGTTCTCGAGCACCTGGAAGAAGCCGGGGCCGGTCGCGAACTCCCGCACCTCGTCGCCGGCCAGGTGGACGCGCGTCGAGCCCGCCTTGAGCATCGCCACGAGCGGAGCATGGCGCGCGAGCACGCCGATCTCCCCGGCCGCGCCGGGGACGATCAGCATCTCGGCCTCTCCTTCGAACGCCGGTCCCTCCGGCGTCACGACCGAGACCGGGAAGAGCGGATGGTCGGCCATCGCTACGCGGGAGTGCCGGCGGTCTCGGCCTCGGCGGCCTCGGCCTGCTCGTCGGCCTCGCGCTGTGCGGCGTCGTCCGGCTCCTCGCCGCCGAGCTGCTTCCCGCGCTCGACCGCCTGCTCGATGCCGCCCACCATGTAGAAGGCCTGCTCGGGCAGATCGTCGTGCTTGCCGTCGAGCACCTCGACGAAGCCGCGGATCGTGTCCTCGAGCTTCACGTACTCGCCGGGCGTGCCGGTGAACTGCTCCGCGACGAAGTTCGGCTGCGAGAAGAACCGCTCGATCTTGCGGGCGCGCGCGACGACGAGCTTGTCCTCGTCGGAGAGCTCGTCGATGCCGAGGATGGCGATGATGTCCTGCAGGTCGCGGTAGCGCTGCAGCACCTCCTGCACGCGGGTCGCCGTCCGGTAGTGCTCCGGGGAGACGAGCCCGGGCTGGAGCGCACGCGACGTCGAGCGCAGCGGATCGACTGCGGGATAGATCCCCTTCTCGACGATGCTACGGTCGAGCACCGTCGTCGAGTCGAGGTGCGCGAACGTGTTCGCGGGCGCCGGGTCGGTGAGGTCGTCGGCGGGCACGTAGATCGCCTGCACCGACGTGACCGAGCCCGTGCGCGTCGAGGTGATGCGCTCCTGCAGCTGCCCCATCTCGGTCGCGAGCGTCGGCTGGTAGCCGACGGCGCTCGGCATGCGGCCGAGCAGCGCCGACACCTCCGAGCCCGCCTGGACGAAGCGGAAGATGTTGTCGATGAAGAGCAGCACGTCCTGACCCTGGTCGCGGAAGTACTCCGCCATCGTCAGGCCGGAGAGCCCGACGCGCAGGCGCGCTCCCGGCGGCTCGTTCATCTGGCCGTAGACCATCGCGACCTTGTCCATGACGCCCGACTCCTCCATCTCGAGCATCAGGTCGTTCCCTTCGCGCGTCCGCTCGCCCACGCCGGTGAACACCGAGACGCCGCCGTGCTGCATGGCGACGTTGTGGATGAGCTCCTGGATCAGCACGGTCTTGCCGACACCCGCACCGCCGAAGAGCCCGACCTTGCCGCCGCGCACGTACGGCGCGATCAGGTCCACGACCTTGAGGCCGGTCTCGAAGATCTCGACCGTCGGCGACAGCTCGCCGAAGCTCGGCGGATCGCGGTGGATCGGCCAGCGATCGCCGGTCGCCTCGGGCTTGCCGTCGACGGGGTCGCCGATCACGTTCCAGATGCGGCCGAGTGTCTCGTCACCCACGGGCACCGAGATCGGCTGCCGCGTGTCGACGACGTCGACCCCGCGGGCGAGGCCGTCGGTGGAGTCCATCGCCACCGCGCGCACGCGGTCGTCGCCGAGATGCTGCTGCACCTCCGCGATCAGCTCTCTCGTACCGCCGTCGCCGGGGACGTCGATGCGAAGGGCGTGGTAGATCTCGGGAAGCCGGTCCGGGAAGACGGCGTCGAGCACGACGCCCTTGATCTCGACGATCTTCCCCGTGTTCGTGCCGTTGGTCTTGGCGGCCATGAATCTCCTGATGCGTGAGGTCGGGCGCGGCGCCGCTCGCCGGCGGCCGCAGGCAGGGGCACTCTAGCCGACCCGGAAGCGCGGCTCTCGGTCGAACCGGCGGCTCCTGCGAAGCTACCGGGCATGTCCGAGGCGGGCACATCGGCTACCGCGTTCACCGGGCGCACGGCGTGGAGCCGGAACCTCCAGACGCCGCTCCGCGCCTTCCTCCGCACCGAGACAGGCAGCGCCGTCGTCCTCCTCGCGGCAGCCCTCGCCGCACTCGTCTGGGCGAACGCCGATCCGGCCTCGTACGAGCGAGTCTGGAACACGACGCTCTCGATCCGCGTCGGCGGAGACGGCATCTCGCAGAGCCTGCAGGGCTGGATCAACACCGGGCTGATGGCGTTCTTCTTCTTCGTGATCGGGCTCGAGGCGCGGCGCGAGTTCGACCTCGGCGAGCTGCGCGACCGGCGGCGGGTCACGCTCCCCGTCCTCGCCGGGCTCGGCGGGATGCTCGTCCCGGCTCTGATCTACCTCGCCTTCAACGCCGGCAAGCCGACGGCGCACGGCTGGGGGGCGGCGATGTCGACGGACACGGCCTTCGCGCTCGGCCTGCTCGCGCTCGTCGGCTCCGGCCTGCCGACCCGCCTCCGCGCCTACCTGCTCACGATCGCGGTCGTCGACGACATCGTCGCGCTGCTCGTGATCGCAATCGTCTACAGCAGCAACGTCTCGGTCGGCCCGCTGCTCGTCGGGCTCGGCCTGTTCGGCGGCATCCTCCTGATCCGCGCCGCCGACATCCACTTCGGCCCCGTCTACTTCCTGCTCGGGACGGCTGTCTGGGTCGCGTTCTACAAGGCCGGCGTCGACCCCGTGGTCGCGGGCCTCATGGGCGGCGTGATCGCGCTCGCGTACCCGGCCCAGCGGAGCGACCTCGAACAGGCGAGCGACATCTTCCGGCTCTTCCGCGAGCAGCCGACGGGTGAGCTCGCGCGGTCCGCCCGCGGGGCGCTGCGGACGGCCGTTTCGCCGAACGAGCGGCTGCAGACGCTCTGGCATCCCTGGACGAGCTACGTGATCGTGCCGCTCTTCGCGCTCGCCAACGCGGGCGTCCACCTGAGCGCGAGCTTCCTCGCAACCGCGTACGCGTCGCCGGTGACGCTCGGGATCATGCTCGGCTACGTCGCCGGCAAGCCGGTCGGGATCGTCGGCGCGACCCGGCTCGCGGGCCTGGTCAGCGGCGGCCGCCTGCGTCCGCCGGTCGGCTGGGCATCGGTGGCCGGCGCGGGCACGCTCGCCGGGATCGGCTTCACGGTCTCCATCCTCATCGCCGACCTCGCATTTCACGGCACCGAGCTCGCCGAGGCCAAGATCGGGGTCCTCAGCGCAGCGGTGCTCGCGGCGGCGCTCACCTGGGCCTTCGTCCTCGCGACGAAGCGGCTGCCACGGCGAACGCGGCTTCGGGCGCTCCTCGGCACGCCGGACCTGATCGTCGACCTCGCCGAGCCCGTCGACCCGGAACGCGACCACATCCGCGGCCCGGCCGACGCCCCCGTGACCGTGCTCGAGTACGGCGACTTCGAGTGCCCGTACTGCGGCCAGGCGGAGCCGGTCGTGCGCGAGCTGCTGCGCGACTTCGGCGACGTCGCGTACGTCTGGCGACATCTGCCGCTGAACGA
This sequence comes from Gaiellaceae bacterium, assembly GCA_035713675.1. Taxonomy (GTDB): domain Bacteria; phylum Actinomycetota; class Thermoleophilia; order Gaiellales; family Gaiellaceae; genus Palsa-739. The sequence goes on from DASSZE010000063.1 coordinate 25,524, forward strand.
CGTCCACCCGCGGGCCCAGCAGGCTGCCGAAGCGTCCGAGGCGGCGGCGAGCCAGGGCGCGTTCTGGGAGATGCACGACCTCCTGCTCGAGCACCAGGACGCGCTCACTCCCGAGGACCTGGTCGGCTACGCCGAGGAGCTCGGGCTCGACGTGGAGCGGTTCGAGGAGGACGTCCGCACGCGCGCCGGCGCGCGGCGCGTCGCGGAGGACGTCGACTCGGCCGACGTCTCCGGCGTTTCGGGCACGCCGACGTTCTTCGTCAACGGGCTCCGCCACTACGGCGCGTACGACGTCGCGTCGCTGTCCGCGGCGGTGAAGGCCGCGCGGGCACGGGAGCTCGTCCGGCCTACACCGTCTCGAGAAACGCCAGCACGCGCTCGGTGAGCAGCGCCGCCGCCGCGGCGTCGTACGACGGGAGCGACGAGTCCGCAAAGAGGTGCTCCTCGCCCGGGTAGAGGAACAGCTCGGCGCGGTCGGTCGAGCCGACGAGCTCCCGCGCGGCCTCGAGGTCCTCGAGGAAGAACGGGTCGGCCTCCTTGCCGTGCACCTGCACCGGGACGCCGTCGGGCCACGCGTCCCCGAACTCCGAGACCGGCAGGCACGAGCACATGAGCAAGGCCCCGCGGGCGCCGGGCCGGGTCTGCGCAAGCTGCTGCGCGGGCATGACGCCGAACGAGAAGCCCGCGTAGACGAGCTCGGGCCTGAGCGCCTCGGCGGCGGCCACCCCGCGCTCCGCGAGCGCTCCGAACCCGGCCTCCCGCGCGAACGACATCCCCTCCTCGATCGTGCCGAACGTCCGGCCGCCGAACAGGTCGGGCGTGTGAACCGTATGTCCCGGCCGCCGCAACTCCTCGGCGAATGCGCGCACGCCGTCGGTGAGCCCCTGCACGTGGTGGTAGAGCACGACTTCCGTCATTTCTTCCTCCCCGTCCGATCGATCCACTAGTCTGGAACATACCGTATTACTCGATCGTCAGCAGCCATGACCAAGAGACAGCCGCCACCCGACTACGACCTCGCCGACCGCATCGCGCTCACGGAGACCGCGCAGGTGAAGGCGCTCAGCCATCCCATCCGCAACACCATCCTCGGCCTCCTGCACGAGCGCGCCGCCACGGTGACCGAGCTGGCGGCCGCCGTCGAGCGGCCGAAGAGCACCGTCGCCCATCACGTCAAGGTGCTCGCCGACGCGGGGCTGCTGCAGGTGGTGCGGACCCGCCGGGTGCGGGCGATCGAGGAGCGCTTCTACGGCCGCACGGCGCGGCTGTTCCACGTCGCGGTCGAGCGCGGCGCGGATGCCGAGGAGCTGCCCCGAGACTTCAACGACTTCGAGGTCGCGTCGCAGGAGTCGGCCCAGGCGTTCCGGGACGGGAAGCTGTGGGGCTTCATCCGGCACGCGCGCATCACCGAGGCGCAGGCGTCCGAGTTCTGGGAGCGGATGGCCGAGCTCGTGACCGAGTTCGACCGGCTGCCGCGGGCCGGCGACACGATGTACGGGTTCGCCGTCGGCGTCTACCCCACCGACCAGCCGACGCTTCCGGACAGCGGCGACCCGACGGCTTCGTCGTAGCGGGTGGCGTAATGGTCGGCTGCACGAGCGCCCTCACGCCTGACAACCGCGTGGAACGAGCGGATGCCGACCTGCGCCGCGCAGCGCGCAGCGTTCCGGCTTAGCCCGTCAGGGCGTCCGCGCCGGCCACGACCTCGAGGATCTCCTGCGTGATCTCGGCCTGGCGGGCGCGGTTGAGCTGCAGCGTGAGAGTGTCGATCAGCTCGCCCGCGTTCTTCGACGCGTTGCGCATCGCAGTCATCTGGGAGGCGAGGAACGCGGCCGCCGACTCGAGCAGCGCGCGGTAGATCTCCGTCTCGAGGTAGACGGGCAGGAGCCGCTGCAGGATCTCCTCCGGCTCGGGCTCGTAGATGAAGTCTGCGGTCGGTCCCTCCCGCTCCTCGCGCTCCTCGCCCGCGAGCGCGGCCTCGCGGATGGGCAGCAGCTCGGTCGTCGTCACGCGCTGCACGAGCGCCGACTCGAAACGGTTGTAGACGAGCAGGACGCGGTCGACCTCCTCGGCCTCGTACAGCTCGGCGAGCCGGTGCCCGACCGCCTGCGCGTCGTGGTACGACGGCTTGTCGGCGAAGCCGGCCCACTGGCCGGTGAGCTCGTAGCGCCGGAAGCGCAGCGTCGAGGCGCCCTTGCGGCCGGTGACGAGCCAGGCCACCTCCTGTCCGGCCGAGCGCGCCTCGCGCTCGAGCTCGAACGCACGGCGGAGCACCTGCCCGTTGAAGGGTCCGGCGAGGCCGCGGTCGCCCGTGACGACCACGATCGCCACGCGCCGCACCTCGTCGCGCTGCTGCAGCAGGGCGAGATTCCTGAGCGAGGACGCCGCGCGCGCGGTGCCGACCATCAGCTCCTGCATCCGGTCGGCGTAGGGCCGCATCTCCTCGATGCGGCTCTGCGCCCGCCGCAAGCGGGCGCCCGCGACGAGCTCGAGCGCCTTCGTGATCTTGCGCGTGTTGCGGACGGAGGAGATCCGCCGCCGGAGGTCCTGCAGGGACGCCATCTAGGTCAGCGCGCCCTCTGCCTCGACGTTGAACGAGTTCTTGAACTTCTCGATCTCGCCGTTCAACTTCTCGGCGAGCTCGTCCGGCAGGTCGCCGGTCTCGCGAATCTCGCGGTAGATCGACTCCTCGGCGCGCAGGTGCTCGCGCAGCTCGTCCTGGAACCGCGACACCTGCGGCGTCGGGACGTCGTCGAGATAGCCGTGGATCCCGGCGTAGATCGCGCCGACCTGCTCTTCCATCGGCCACGGCGCGTACTGCGGCTGGTTGAGGGTCGCGACCATCTTCTCGCCGCGCGTCAGCGCCTGCTGCGTCGCGCGGTCGAGTTCGGAGCCGAACTGCGCGAACGCCTCGAGCTCGCGGTACTGGGCGAGGTCGAGCCGCAGGCGGCCGGCGACCTTCTTCATCGCCTTCGTCTGCGCCGACGCGCCCACGCGCGAGACCGAGATCCCGACGTTCACGGCCGGGCGGACGCCCGAGTAGAAGAGCTCCGACTGGAGGTAGATCTGCCCGTCCGTGATCGAGATGACGTTCGTCGGGATGTACGCAGACACGTCGCCGGCCTGCGTCTCGATGATCGGCAGCGCCGTGAGTGAGCCGCCGCCCTCCTCGTCGCTGAGCTTGCACGCGCGCTCGAGCAGCCGCGAGTGGAGATAGAAGACGTCGCCCGGGAACGCCTCGCGGCCCGGCGGGCGGCGCAGCAGCAGCGACAGCTGGCGGTACGCGTCCGCCTGCTTCGAGAGGTCGTCGTACATCACGAGCGCGTGCTTGCCCTGGTAGAGGAAGTACTCGCCCATCGCACAGCCGGCGAACGGGGCCATCCACTTGATCGGCGCGGCCTCGTGCGCGGCGGCGGAGACGATGGTCGTGTACTCCATCGCGCCCCGCTCGCGCAGCATCTCGTAGATCCCGGCGACGGTGGACGCCTTCTGCCCGATCGCGACGTAGAAGCAGTGCACGTCGGTGTCCTGCTGGTTGAGGATCGTGTCGATCAGGATCGCGGTCTTGCCGGTCGAGCGGTCGCCGATGATGAGCTCGCGCTGGCCGCGGCCGACGTTCGTCATCGCGTCGATAGCCTTGATGCCGGTCTGGAGCGGCTCCTTCACCGGCTGGCGCGCGACGACTCCCGGCGCCTTGAACTCGAGCGGACGCGTCTCGGACGTCTCGATCGGCCCGCGGCCGTCGAGCGGATTACCGAGCGGATCGACGACGCGGCCGAGCAGCGCCTCGCCGACGGGAACGTTCGCGACGCGGCCCGTGCGCCGCACCGGCTCGCCCTCGCTCACCTTCTGCCACTCGCCGAACAGCGCGGCTCCGACGTCGTCCTCCTCGAGGTTGAACGCGAGGCCGACGACCTCGTGCTCGAGCTCGAGCATCTCCATCGCGACAGCGTTCTCGAGCCCGTAGATCCGGGCGATCCCGTCGCCGACCTGGAGGACGGTGCCGACCTCCGCGAGGTCGGTCTCGACGTC
>DASSZE010000064.1:0-6783 GCA_035713675.1 Gaiellaceae bacterium
GAGGACGACGACGCGCGTGCGCAGGACGTTCGTCGCGTCGTGGCGGCCGCCGAGGCCGGCCTCGACCACCGCGACATCGACGCCGGCAGCGGCGAAGGCGACGAGCGCGGCCGCGGTCAGTGCCTCGAACTGGGTAGCGCCGAGCCCCGCGGCGGCGTCTCGGACGGTCCCGACCGCGGCCTCGAAGTCCGCCTCCTCCCCGCCGACGCGGATCCGCTCGCTCCAGCCGCGCACGTGGGGGGAGAGGTAGGCGCCGACGGAGAGGCCGGCGTCGGCGAGCAGCGCCTCGGTCAGCCGCGTGGTCGTCGACTTGCCGTTCGTCCCGACGACGTGGATCGCCCGGAAGCGCTCCTGCGGGTCGCCGAACTCGCGCAGCAGCGCGCGCATCCGCTCCGTCCCGAAGCCGTCGGCCGGCCAGGGACTGAGCGACTCAACCCAGCGCGTCGCGCTCGGCAAGGTATTGCGCGAGCTTCTCGCGCTCGGCGGCGACCGCTTCCGGCGCGGCGTTGGCGACGAACTTCTCGTTCGCGAGCATCTTCTCGGCGCGGTCGATCTCCTTCTGGACGCGTGCCCGCTCGGCCTCGACGTCACCCTGCCCGTCCGCCGACGGCCGGACGACCGCCTCGAAGATCCGCGCCGCGTCGCCGTCGAGCCGGATGCGGACGCCGCTGCGCCGGTAGATGCGGGCCGCGGTCTGCGCGCTCTCCACCGCCGCGAACTCGCCCTCCGACGTCTCCGGCTCAGGCCACGGCGCCACGATCAGGCGCGTCTCGCGCTCGGGCAGGTTCGTCCAGATCTCCTCCGTCACGTGCGGCATCACCGGGTGGAGGAGCTTGAGCAGCCGCTCGAGCGCCGCGAACGCGGTCGCTCGCACGTCCTCCTCGGCGAGCCGCGGCTTGATCGATTCGAGGTACCAGTCGCAGTAGTCGTCGAACGTGAGGTGGTAGAGGCGCTCGACGGCGTGCGCGAAGTCGAAGCTCGCGAGGTCGACCTCCAGCTCGGCGCGTGTCGCGTCGATGCGCGCGAGGATCCAGCGCTCCTCGACGGAGCTCGGCCGCGCCTCCGACTCGAGGGCGCCGCCCATGAGCAGGAGCCGGCTCGCGTTCCAGAGCTTGTTCGCGAGCTTCCGTCCTTCCTCGATCTGCTGCGCGTTGAAGCGAACGTCCTGCGTGGAGGACATCTTCAGGAGCCCGTACCGCGTCGCGTCCGCCCCGTGCTCGGCGATCAACTCGAGCGGATCGATTCCGGTGCCGAGCGACTTGGACATCCTGCGGCCGTCCGTCGCGAGGATCGTCGTGTGGATGATCACGTCCTCGAACGGGATGTCGCCCATCAGCTCGAGCCCGGACATGACCATCCGGAGCTCCCAGAGAAAGATGATCTCGCGCGCCGTCGAGTTGACGTTGCCGGGATAGAACGCCTGCAGCTCCGGGGTCTCGTCGGGCCAGCCGAGCGTCGCAAACGGCCACAGAGCCGACGAGAACCACGTGTCGAGCACGTCTTCGTCGCGGCGCAACTCGGTCGACCCACACGCCGCGCAGGCGTCGGGCTCGGTCTCGGCGCACACGACGTGGCCGTCCGGGCAGTACCAGATCGGCAGCTGGTGACCCCACCAGAGCTGGCGCGAGACGTTCCAGGGACGGATCGCCCGGAGCCAGTCGAGCGCCACGCGGTTCTGCACCGGCGGATGGAACGTCACACGCCCCGACTCGATCGCCTCGATCGCCGGTCGGGCGAGGTCGTCCATCGCGCACCACCACTGGAGCGAGACGAGCGGCTGGATGCGTGTTCCGGACCGCTCGCAGTGGCCGACCGAATGGCGATAGCTCTCGCGCTTCTCGAGCAGGCCCTCCTCGCGAAGCCAGGTGACGACGTACTCGCCCGCCTCGTCCTCGGTCAGGCCGATCAGCTTCTCCGGGATGTCGCCGATCATGCGGCCGTCGAGGCCGATCACCGCCGGCTCGGGGAGGCCGTGGTCGCGGCCGATCTCGAAGTCGAGCGGATCGTGGCCGGGCGTGATCTTGAGCGCACCGGTCCCGAAGTCCTGCTCCACCCGCTCGTCGGCGATGACGGGCACGGGCCGTCCGACCACCGGCACGATCACCTCGCGGCCGACGTGGTCGCGGTACCGCTCGTCGTCGGGATGGACGGCGACGGCGACGTCGGCGAGGATCGTGGCTGGGCGGACGGTCGCGATGGTGATGTGGCCGTCCCCGTCGGCGAAGCGGTAACGCGCGAAGACGAGCGCGTCGTCCACGTCCAGGTGCTCGACCTCGAGGTCGGAGATCGAAGTGCGGCAGTCGCTGCACCAGTTGACGATGCGGTTGTCGCGATAGAGCCAGCCGCGCTCGTGGAGATGCACGAAGAAGCGCATCACCGCCCGGACATACGCGTCGTCCATCGTGAAGCGCTCTCGCTCGTAGTCGAGCGAGCAGCCGAGCCGCCGGAACTGGCCCATGATCACACCGCCGTACTCCCGGAGCCACTCCCACACGCGCTCGACGAACGCCTCGCGGCCGAGGTCGAACCGGGTCGTCCCCTCCTTGCGCAGCTCCTTCTCCACGACCGCCTGCGTGGCGATGCCCGCGTGGTCGTATCCCGGCTGCCACAGCGCATTGAACCCGCGCATCCGGTGCCAGCGGATCAGGACGTCCTGGATCGAGCCGTTCAACGCGTGCCCCATGTGCAGTGCGCCGGTGACGTTCGGCGGCGGGACCGCGATCACGTACGGGGGCTTCGTGGAGGCGGCGTCCGCGGCGTACAGCCCCTCCTCTTCCCAGGTCTTCTGCCAGCGCTCCTCGACGCCCTGCGGTGTGTAGAGCGTTTCCATCCGGCGGATGTCGTCAGGCAGCGACTATGAGGAGACCTTAGCGGCCGCGCGCTTCGGCTGCGGCCAGGTGCCGCCGACCTGCTCGAGGATCGCCTCGAGAAGCTCGAAGGACGAGAGGACGTGGTCGCGCGCGAGCGCCCGCGCCCCCTCGCGGCTGCCGGCTGCGAGGGCCTGCCGGATCGCACGGTGCTGCTCGGCGTTCTTCGCGTAGAGGCCGTCCATCGAGTGGTCGCCCGGCGCCCACACGGCCGGGCCCGAGAACGAGCGGCGGGAGCTCTTCGCGAGCTGCTCGACGAGCGGCAGGTCGGCGACGCGGTAGATGACGTCGTGGAAGGCGTGGTTCGCGCGCACCCAGTCGCCGGTGATGGAGCGCCGCGCCTCGCCCGGTTCGCGCGACCGGAGCTCCTTCGAGATCGCGGCGAAGTGCTGCTCGGCCGCCTCGAGCTCGGCGAGATCCTCCGGCGTCATCTTCGTCGCGGCGATCTCGGTCGCGAGCGCCTCGAGCTCGGCGCGCACCATGAACGCCTCGTGCAGCTCCTCGCGCGAGATCGTCCGCACGCGGACGCCGCGGTTCGGGACGAAGGAGACGAGCCCGAGCGCGGCGAGCCGCCGGAGCGCCTCGCGAATCGGCGTGCGCGAGACGTCGAACTGCTCGGAGAGCTGCTCCTGGCGGAGCACGGTGCCGGGCTCGAGCTCGCCGGAGACGATCGCCTCCTCGATCACGAGCGCGATGTCGTCGGCCTTCGTGGAGTCGAGCGTCATGCGTACCGGCCGAGATTGCGCCCGGTCCGTCTGTGCTGAACCACCGACTGCCCGTGCAGCGCCTTCGCATCGTCGGAGAGCTTCTGCGCGTTCCGCCGAGCGCGCTGACCGCGCGTCAGCTCGTGTCCGGGAGCGAGGATCGTCTCGTACTGCGGCAGCGTCAGCATCACCCACTCCTTGCACTGGTCCGCGCCGCACTCGCAGAGGAAATCCCACGTCTCCTCGTCGAGTTCGGCCCGGTCGAACCGCTTCACGGCCATCCCGACCTGCCGGTTCACCTCGGCTTTCCCGGCCGAGTGCCCCGTGCGCTTCGCCACCACGGCCACAGCTTACGCCGCGCCGGATGGCTCTTACTCGTTGTCGTGATCGCGCTCGCAAAAGTCCGGGCACGTGCACTCGGCGAGCTCGGCGGTGCACGGGGCGTCGGCCGCGAGCCGCTCCTCCTGCGCTTCTTCTTCCGTCTGGATCAGCGTCTCGCTCATCTGCGTCCTCCTCAGTCGAGTCGTTGGTAGGCGGGCAGGGTCAAGAAGTCCTCGAGCTGCTCCGAGAGCGCGACGGAGGCGAACAGCTCCTTCGCCTCGTCGCCGGCCTCGACCAGCTCGATCTCGTGGCGGACGAGCTTCTCGTCGACGCGGCCGTTGCGTACCCACTGCCAGATCTGCGAGCGGGAGATCTCGGCCGTCGCGGCGTCCTCCATCAGGTTGTCGATCGCCGCGGCGCCCACTCCGTGCAGCCAGGAGTCGAGGTAGCGGACGCCGACGGAGACGTTCGTCCGCACGCCGGCGTCGGTGATCTCGCCCGGCGTCTCCGGGATGGACAGCAGCGCCGCCTCGTCGGGCGTGACGTCCTCGCGCAGCCGCCCGAGCTGGTTCGGCCGCTCGCCGAGCGCGGCGTCGAAGACCTCGGTGCAGACCGGCACGAGATCGGGGTGCGCGACCCAGCTGCCGTCGAAGCCGTCGCCGGACTCGCGCTCCTTGTCCTCGCGCACCTTCGCGAGCGCGATCTCGTTCGCCTCGGCGTCCCTCCGGGACGGGATGAACGCGGCCATGCCGCCGATCGCGTGCGCCCCTCGCTTGTGACACGTTGTCACAAGCAGCTCCGTGTAGGCCCGCATGAAGGGCACCGTCATCGTCACCTGCACGCGGTCGGGCAGCACCCAGTCGCGCGCGCGGAACTTCTTGATCGCGCTGAAGATGTAGTCCCAGCGGCCGGCGTTGAGCGCGCAGCCCCAGTCCCGCAGCTCGTGGAGGATCTCTTCCATCTCGAACGCGGCGAGGACCGTCTCGATCAGGACGGTGCAGCGGATCGTCCCGTGCGGCAGGCCTAGCTCGGCTTCCGCGAGCTCGAACGCGTCGGCCCACAAGCGCGCCTCGAGGTGCGACTCGAGCTTCGGCAGGTAGAAGTACGGCCCGCTGCCGCGCTCGAGCTGCTCGCGCGCGTTGCGCGCCATGTGCAGGCCGAAGTCGAAGAGCGAGGCCGAGACGGGCTCACCGTCGACGAGCACGTGCCGCTCCGGCAGGTGCCAGCCGCGCGGCCGGATCAGGAGCGTCGCGATCTTGCCGTCGAGGCGATAGCTCTTGTCGGGCGTCTCGAGCGAGATCTCGCGGCGGACGGCGTCCGTCACGTTCCGCTGTCCCTCGACGATGTTCTCCCACCTCGGCGAGCACGCGTCCTCGTAGTCGGCCATGAAGACGCGCGCGCCGGAGTTGAGCGCGTTGATCATCATCTTCCGGTCGACGGGGCCGGTGATCTCGCACCGGCGGTCGCGGAGGTCGGGCGGCGCCTCGGCGACACGCCAATCCGCCTCGCGGATGCCCCTCGTCCCGGGCAGGAAGCCCGGCAGCGCGCCGGCGTCGAGCTCGACCTGCCGCTCGCGCCTCCGCTCGAGCAGCTCGCGGCGGCGGGGACCGAGCTCCCGTTGCAGGAGCGCGACGAGGTCGAGCCCCTCGCGGGTGAGGACCGACTCGTCGGCCGGTGCGAGGATCTCGACCTCCGCCAGCGTGCTCACGCGGGCTCCTTGGTGAACTGCGCCTCCTCCGTCGAGCCCTTGAGCGCGAGCGTCTCGCTGTCGGGCGCGACGGCCTGCGTGACGCGGTCGAAGTAGCCGGCACCGACCTCGTGCTGGTGCCGGGTCGCGGTGTAGCCGTACTCCTCCAGCTCGAACTCGCGCTGCTGGAGACGCACGTACGCCGGCATCTGCTCCTCGGCGTAGCCGCGGGCGAGCTCGAACATCGAGGCGTTGAGCGAATGGAAGCCGGCGAGCGTGATGAAGAGGAAGCGGTAGCCCCACTCCCCGAGCGTGTCCTGGAACGCGGCGATCTCGTCGTCGTCCAGGTGCTGGCGCCAGTTGAAGGACGGCGAGCAGTTGTAGGCGAGCGGCTTGCCCGGGAAGCGTTCGTGGATCGCCTCCGCGAACTCGCGCGCCTCGCCGAGGTCCGGGGTCGACGTCTCGAACCAGACGAGGTCGGCGTACGGCGCGTAGGCGAGCCCGCGCGAGATCGCGGCGTCGATTCCGTCGCGCACGCGGTAGAAGCCCTCGGCCGTCCGCTCGCCGGTGACGAACTCGCGGTCGTACTCGTCGACGTCGCTCGTGAGCAGCGCGGCGGACAGCGCGTCGGTGCGCGCGACGAGGACGGTCGGGACGCCGCAGACGTCGGCCGCGAGGCGCGCGGCGTTGAGCGTGCGGACGAACTGCTGCGTCGGCACGAGCACCTTGCCCCCGAGATGCCCGCACTTCTTCTCGGAGGCGAGCTGATCCTCGTAGTGGACGCCGGCCGCTCCCGCGTCGATCATCGCCCGCATCAGCTCGTACGCGTTGAGCGGCCCGCCGAAGCCGGCCTCGGCGTCGGCGAGGATCGGCGCGAGCCAGTGCGTCCCGTTCCGCTCCTCGGCCCAGTCGATCTGGTCGGCGCGGAGGAGCGCGTTGTTGAGGCGGCGAACGACGGCCGGGACGCTGTTGACCGGGTAGAGGCTCTGGTCGGGGTAGGTCGCGCCGGCGAGGTTGGCGTCCGCGGCGACCTGCCAGCCGGAGAGGTAGATCGCGTCGAGCCCGGCGCGCACCATCTGCACGGCCTGGCCGCCGGTCAGCGCGCCGAGTGCGCGCACCGGCGTCTCGCTCCTGACCAGCTGCCACAGGCGCTCGGCGCCGAGCCGCGCGAGCGTGTGCTCCTCGACAACCGAGCCGCGGAGAC
>DASSZE010000065.1:0-2967 GCA_035713675.1 Gaiellaceae bacterium
ACCTCGGCCTCGAGCGCCGCGGCGATCATCCTGCGAGCGCCCTCCCGCGCGAGATCATCGAGCGTGACGCGACCCTCGTTGTCCTCCCCGACGGGGAGCCTGCGAACATCTGACATGACGAACTGTATGCAATGGCGATCCGGGGTCCGTGCCGCCGGATGGCAGCGGGATCGAGTGTCTGATCGTGACGGTTTCGCCTGCACCGCCGACCAGGACGTCGCGAACGAGCAGCCGCAGAACTCGCGCTTGCTCGTCGGTGCCCATGTCGTCCAGCCCGCGGGTGAGTCGGCTCGTGAAGGACTCGATGGTCTCGGCGAGCTTGAGGTAGTTGGCTGCGTCCTCGATGTCGGCTTCGATCGCATCTCGCTCGGCGCGCAGTGCCTGTTCGCGGCGGCGTAGCTCGGGCATGCGGGTGCGAAGCTCGTCGAGCGTGATCTGCTCGTCCTGATAGGCGTCGACGAGTCGCGAGATCGCTCGCTCGGCGCGGATCAGTTCGGCCGTGAGCGTCTCGCCGCGGCGGGCTGCTGGGTCGGTCTCGCGCATGCTCCGTAGCCGCCGGTCGATCTCGGCGTGAACCAGGTCCGGCTCGCAGAGCAGGCGCGTGATCTCCCCCCACACGAGCTGGTCGAGTTCCTCGGCGCGCACCGGCGTGCTGTTGCAGCGCCGCTCGGCGGTCCGCAGGCAGCGGCTGCCGCACTGGTAGAACGCACGCTTGGATTGCTTGCCCTTCTGGACCCGGTGCCATGCATAGCCGCACTCGCGGCAGACCAGCAGGCCGCGCAGCAGGCTCGGCTTGCGGGCGTTTCGTTGAGCGAAGCGGACGCCCTGCTCAAGGCGTGCGCGGGCGAGCGCGAACGTGTCGACGTCGATGATCGCCGGCACCGCGATCATCGTCCAATCGTCCTCCGGTGCGCTGGTGCGCTGCGGGGTGAGCGATTGCCGCGCTCCGCGCTGGCGCGCCTGGCGCGTCGCCTTCCCGCGCGCGCCCGTGACGCGGGTCTTGCCGAACGCGGCCTCGCCACGATAGGCCGGGTTGACCAGCATCCCTCGGACCGTCGAGGGATGCCACGTCTTGCCGGGCGTCGTCGTCGGCGTCTCGGTCTCGTTCAGCCAGTCCGCGATCGCCGCCAGCGTCTGGCCCCCGTGCGCGTAGCGGCGGAACACCTCGCGCACGACGCTCGCTTTCACCTCGTCGATCTCGAAGTAGGCGTCGGCATGCTCGGAGCGACGCACGTACCGGAAACCATATGGAGCCCGACCCAGAACCGCGGCCGATCCGGACCGGGCGCGGTGAAGCCGCCCGCGCCTGGTGCGCTCGGCGATCTGCGCGCGCTCGTACTCGGCGATCATCCCCTGCATCTGACGCAGCAGCTCGCCCTCGGGCGTCTCGGCGCGCTCACCCTCCAACGCAAACACGATCTCGACGCCTGCACGCGCGAACTCCTCAAGCAGCAGCACTTGGTAGGCGTAGCGTCGCGAGAGACGATCGGGCGAATGGCACAGGACCACCTCGAAGGACCCCTCCGCGGCTCCGTCCCGCAACCGCTCCAGCGCTGGGCGCACGAGCGTCGCCCCGGAGATCCCCTCGTCGCAGAACACCAGCTCCGAGCCGACCGCCAGCCCACGGGCGGCTGCGAGCTCACGCAGCTCGTCGACCTGGCTGCCGATCGTCCCCTGCGCCCGCTGATTGTCGGTCGACACCCGGGCGTAGATCGCGGCGATCCTGTCCGTCCTCGGCTGCGACTGCTCGATCATGCGCTACCTCCTCTGTTGCCTTGGCCGCGACGCGGCGACGTTCAGGAACACAGAACCCGTAGGCCTGCGCAAGGCGTGCATCGGCGAGTCGATCGCCGACGTAACGGACCTCAATCTGCAGCGCCACCTTGCGCTCGATCCCCGCCCGCGAGATGGCTTGACAACGCCGCTGCTGTCAGCGCCCCGATCCCCTGTCCGCGCCGCGACGCCCCAGCGCGAGCAGCAGCGATCACCGCCACCGGCAACCGTACCGTGAACGTCGCGGTCGCCTCCGGCACCGCCACCCCGTCCGGCGACGCCTGAGCGGCCCGCACGTACCGAAGCGCCTGCCGTGTCGAAAGCGAGAACTCCGCCTCGATCGCCTTCCGCGTAGCCGCCGGCCGAGACCCGGCCGCCAGCAAGTCGACGGCCCGGTTGATCCGGCTCGCGAACTCGTCGCCCCTCGCTCGTCGCTCCGCCATTCGCCCTTCTATTACCACCCCTCACGGCCGATCCCTCCCAGCCAGGAGGCTCAACGAGCGATCAAACTCCAACCGCCCGATTGCATACAGTTCGTCATGGCGTGCCTTCCTGCCGGCCATCGCCGGCTTCGGTCTTCATCAACCGGGAAGGTACGCCGCCTTCCTCTTCAAGCGCATCCACAACTTCTGGGTATATCTCTGGCGATAGCGGTCGTTGGGGCGTCTCGAGCGACGTAGAAGCAGTCCGCTGTCTCGGACGCCGGACGAGCGCTGTGCCCGGAAAGGAGCAGTCTGGAAGGGGCGCTGCCTCGCGCGCGCCTGGGGCTAACAGCGATCGCGAGCCGGTGGCCGACCCAGAGTGGCGGTTTGCCGCGGATCCGTCACTGCCGCCAACGTGCATCGATCATCGGTCGTAGATGTCGCGGCGGCGGCCGAGCGTGACCACGACGACAAGCAGCACGTCATCCTCGATCGTGTAAATGACGCGGTAGTCACCGACACGCACCCGCCACGCCGGCCGACCTCGCAGTGGTCTTGAAGCTGGCGGCCGAGGGTCTTCGGCAAGGAGCGCGATCGCTCCCTGAACGCGGCGAGCGACTGGTGGCTCGAGCTTGCGCAGCGCCCGCACCGCAGCCGGACGCAGCTCGATCTTGTACCTGCTCACTCCCAGCCCAGGTCAGCCTTGGCTTGCTCCCAGGGAATGTTCGCGCCCTCTTCGGCGATGGCGGCGTCGAACGCCTCCGCATCCTCA
>DASSZE010000066.1:0-7764 GCA_035713675.1 Gaiellaceae bacterium
GGTCAGGGCGGCGGCGGCGGCCACGGTCAGGGCGGCGGCCACGGTCAAGGCGGCAGCCAGGGCAGCGGCGGCCAGGGCAGCGGCGGCGGCCACGGTCAGGGCGGCGGCCACGGTCAAGGCGGCAGCCAGGGCAGCGGCGGCCAGGGCAGCGGCGGCGGCGACGGTCAAGGCGGCGGCCACGGTCAAGGCGGCGGGCAGGGCAACGGCGGCAGCCAGGGCAGCGGCGGCAGCCAGGGTCAAGGCGGCCAGGGTCAGGGCAGTGGCAGCCCGGGACAGGGCAGCGGCGGCAGCCAGGGTCAAGGCGGCCAGGGTCAGGGCAGCGGCGGCAGCCAGGGACAGGGCAGCGGCCAGGGCAGCGGCAGCAGCCAGGGACAGGGCAACGGCCAGGGCAGCGGCAGCAGCCAGGGACAGGGCAACGGCCAGGGCAGCGGCGGCAGCCAGGGACAGGGCAACGGCCAGGGCAGCGGCCAGAGTCAGGGCCAGGGCAGTAGCGGCGAGAGTGGTGGCGGCCAGGGCGGTGGGCAAGGTCAGGGTGGTGGCCAGAGCCATGGCAACGGCCACTGAAGCGTCCCGCGAGCAAGCTGCGCGAGCGACCGCCGAGCCCGTTGCCGGTTCGCCAACGCCTCGCTTCGCGCTTCGTTTCGCGGTCATCACCGCGCTCGGGCTGGCGCTAGGCGGCGCGGCGATCCTTCTCTTCGTCCGCCAGGACGAGATCGCACGCTCGGAACAGACCGCGCGCTTCCACGCGCAGTTCGTGGCGCAGGCGGTGCTCCAGAGCGAGCTGAGACCGAACGATCTGCGCTCTCCCATCGACCCGCGGCGGCGGCGCCAGCTCGACGCCTTGTTCTTGCGGCACGTCCTGGTCGGGGGGACGATCGGAGCGTCGATCTACTCCCCGACCGGCCGGCTTGCCTATTCGAATCTGGCTGCGGCGCCGCGGAGTTCGGTCGGCCGGAAGCGGCTCCTGGCGGCGATCGGCGGAGTGCAGAGCGCGACGGTGGCCTCTGTCCCGGACGGTGCGGGCGCAAAGTTCAGGGTGCTCGAGTCGTTCGTACCGCTCTCGGCGGGTCCGGGCGGCCCTCGAGGGGCGCTTGTCCTCTACCAGGACTACGAGCCGATCGCGAGGGCGGCCTGGCATGCCGTGCTCCCCGTGGCCGGCGTGCTCGAGGCGGTCCTCCTTGCGCTGTACCTCCTGCTCCTCCCACTGCTCCGTCGGACGAGTCTGCGGCTGGGTCGGCAGATGGACGAGATCAACCGCCTCGCGCTTCACGACGCGCTGACCGGACTCCCCAACCGGACGCTGCTCCGTCGGTGCCTGGAGGGAGCAATCGAGTCCTGTGAGGAGACGGGCGGACTCGGGGTCCTCCTCCTCGATCTCGACCGCTTCAAGGAAATCAACGACACGCTCGGACACGAGAGCGGCGACGAGCTCCTCTGCGCGATCGCCGACCGCTTGAAGCGCCTCATTCGCGACGGCGACACTGTGGCTCGACTCGGCGGCGACGAGTTCGCCATCGTCTGCCGCCTTACGAAGGGTCGGGAGGAAGCCCTCCTCATCTCCGAGCGCCTGCGGGTCGGGCTCGAGGAGCCGTTTGCGGTCGCCGGGATGACGCTGGAGGTCGAAGCCAGCGTCGGCATCGCTCTGCACCCTGAGCACGGGAGCGACGTCGAGGCACTCATGCGCCACGCCGACATCGCCATGTATCGGGCGAAGGAGACCCGCTCAACCCAGGTGTATTGCGCAGAGACCGACCACTACTCGACGCAGCGGCTCGCTCTGGCGGGAGAGCTTCGGCAAGCGATAGCCGAGGACGAGCTCTCCATCAAGTACCAGCCGCTGGTCGACATGGCGAGCGGCGAGATACGCAGGGTCGAGGCCCTCGTGCGCTGGGAGCATCCGCAGCGAGGGCCGCTGTCGCCTGCCGAGTTCATCCCCCTGGCCGAGCAGAGCGGCCTCGCGCGGCCCCTGACGCGCCGTATCCTCGAGGGCTCGCTTCGCGACTGTCGGACGTGGCTGGACGCAGGCCACGCGATCGCAGTGTCCGTGAACCTGTTCGGACGTGACCTGCTGGACCTGGGTCTTCCGAGCCAGATGTCCGATCTCCTCGCCGACCTCGATCTCGACGCTCGGCTGCTCGAGGTCGAAATCACCGAGAACACGATTCTCACCGACCCGAAGCGGTCGCACAGCATCCTCAGCAGGCTCACCAGGCACGGAGTCCGCATCGCGGTCGACGACTTCGGCACGGGCTATTCGTCGCTCTCACACCTCTCTCGCCTTCCCGTGGACGTGATCAAGATCGACAAGTCGTTCGTCCAGCGCATGTGCACCGACCGCGGCGATCAACTGATCGTTCGCTCGACGGTCGACCTCGCGCACAACCTCGGCCTGGAAGCGGTCGCGGAAGGAGTCGAGACCGAGGAGCAGTGGGAGCGGCTGACGCAACTCGAGTGCGACACGGTGCAGGGCTACTACGTCAGCCGTCCCATCCCGGGCGAGCAGGTCATCGACTGGCTCACGCGCTGGCGCGCGAGCCAGTCGCCTTCGAGCGAGGTGCGTCGAATCGCGCCGATCCTCGCTGCTGCCGGGTGATGGTCCGCCAGAAGACGTTCTCCGGCGCGTAACACAGCGGCCCAGAGTGTCTAGCGGACTGAAGCGGAGGGGGAGGGATCTGAACCCTCGATCCGCCTAACGACGGATAACGGTTGTCGAGACTCGCGCGGCATTCGACTCCGTTGGCTTGTTCAAGCCGAGGCGAGTGGTGGCTGCTGCGGCGTGCGCCGGTCTCGCAGAGCCGGGACGACTCGTCCTCCGAGTGCCTGATCGCCCTTTGTGCGCTTCGCCGTGAAGGTCTCGTAGTAGTTGAATGTCGTCGGGTTCGACGCCCCTGAGCCACAGGTGGAGTTGAGCCGTGTCACGGTTCCGTCTGCCTGGCCCGAGTAGAACCGCCCCTTGCCCTGAAAAGGCCCTAGAGCCCCCCTGGCCCCGGTACCAGAGTCGACTTCACGGTTGCGGTGAAGGAACCGCTGCTCTTGATCTTCATCAAGGGCACCTTCACCGTGTAGTGGAAGATGTGATCCGGCGCCCCGGTGTAGTCGCACATGTTGTTGTATCCGTCCACAGTCGTGAAGCCGATGACGCGCTTCCCGTGGCTGGAGACCTTGAACGTGACTGGTTGCAGCTCGCTCGTCGTACCCGTGTAGTGGCCGGGCTTTGGTCGCTCTGACACGCGCGCGAGCGGGTTGGCAGTCGCTGCGATCGATTCCCAGTCGGGCTGGTGTGCCTCGAGGTTCTTGCTCGCGATGAACTGGCGCGCGGAGCCGTTCGGGCTCATCGTGGCCAGCCCTGTCCTGCCGACTCCGTTCACGAAGTTGTTGTCGAGGAAGAGAATCTTCTGCCCGTCGGGCGACCATACGGGGTCGGCCTGTCCGTAGGAGTCACGCGTGAGGTTCACCGGGCGACCACCCGTGGCCTTGATGACAAAGATGTCACCGTACGACTCTCCGTTCGGATACGCCTCGAAGACGATCCACTTGCCGTCCGGCGACCAGTCCGAATCGCCCACGTGCAGCGAATAGGACGTCAGCCGGTGAAGGCCACGCCCGTCGAGGCGGACGGTGTAGAGCGCGGCCGGTGCAGTCTCGGCCGTGCTTCGCGCGCGCACGAAGACGAGGTGTGTGCCGTCCGGTGAGAAGCGAGGTGAGTAGTCGCTCATGGGAGGCCGGGGGTTCGTGACCCGCCGGAGCTTGCCGCCGTTCGCGCGCATCACATAGATCGCGCTCAAGCCCTTGCGGTTTCCGCGGTCCGCATCGAGGGCGATCAACCGCCCGCTAGGCGACCAAGCCGCATCTCCGCTCACACCTTTGGAATCGGTCAGCTTCTTCACGCCGGATCCGTCGGGCTTCATCACGAAGACGTCGTTGACATGACGTGAGTTGTTGGGCGTGCGATCGGTTCGATTGCTGTCGAAAGCGAGCTTCTTGCCGTCCGGCGACCAGACCGCCCAGCCATTGTCGTAACGGCCATGTGTGAGCTGCTTCGCGCCGGAGAGGTCGGAGTTCGCGACCCAGATCTGCCAGTGGCCGGCCTGGTCCTTGACCATGTAGGAGATCCGGCCGTTCGTGCCGGGCCGGGCCGCGTGGGAGAGCGACGGCACCAGGACGGCCGTGAGCACGGCGGCGAGCAAGACCAGGGTCAGAGTTGGGCTTCGCCAGTTCATTTCACCTCCTCCGTGGGAACGTGCGCGAACGGTCCCCCCCGCGCATCAACAGGAGATAAAGGGCCGCTAAACGCCTCGCCTTCGCCGCAGCACCGTGGTACAAGCAGTCATGGATTTCAGGCTGCTCGGGCCGCTCGAGGTCGCCGAGGACGGCCACCCTGTTTCACTCGGAGGTTCTCGAGCTCGTGCGCTGCTCGCCCTCCTGCTCCTGCACCGAAACGCGGTGCTCACCCTCGACCAGATCGTCGACGACCTCTGGCCCGAGCGCCCGCCGAAGACGGCCGAGCAAGTCGTCCGCGTCTACGTCTCGAACCTCCGCAAGGCGCTGGAGCCGGCCGGCTCGGGGAGGCCGCCCCAGGTCATCCTCACACGCGGCAACGGCTATCTCCTCCGGGCCGGTCCCGACGAGGTGGACGTCGATCGCTTCGAGGCGCTGCGGGCAGAAGGCCGCCGTCTGCTTGCCGCCGGAGAAGTCACGCAAGCTGCCGCCGCCCTCGGCGACGCGATCGCCCTCTGGCGCGGAGCGCCGCTCCAGGACTTCGCATACGAGCGGTTCGCCCAGCCGGAGATCGCACGGCTCGAGGAGCTCCGCCTGGTCACGCTCGAGGATCGGTTCGACGCACAACTCGCTCTGGGCCAGGACTCCGAGCTCGTCGCCGATCTCGATCACCTCGTCGAGGCCAATCCGCTGCGCGAACGTCTTCGCGCGCAGTTGATGCTCGCGCTCTATCGCTCCGGCCGTCAGGCGGATGCGCTCGAGATCTACCAGCGCGGGCGCCGCCACCTGGTCGACGAGCTGGGGCTCGAGCCGAGCGAGAGTCTCCGGCGGCTCGAGACGCGAATCCTCCAGCAGGACCCCGAGCTCGATCGGCCGAGTGCGACGCTGCCGCTGAAGGAGCCGGCGAACGGGCCGCCGCCGCGCCCTCGCCGACTTGCGCTGGCGGGAGTCACGGCACTCGTCCTGGCCGCGATTGCCACGGCCGGAATCCTGATTGCGGCGACCACCGGCCACAGCCCACGGCGACCGGGTGCCTCTTCGTTGCGCGTCGCGCTCGTCGTCAACCAACCGCGGAACACGACCCCGACCACGGTCACCCTCGATCCGATCAACGGGCTCCACAACGCGGCGGAGGAAGTCGGCGCCCGAACGAAGATCTTCTACGGCGGCTGCGGCACTTGCGCGAGCTTCTTCCGCACCGTTGCGGAGGCTGCAGGGAGGTCGGATCTCGTGATCGTCGAAGCAACGCCCGATGTCGAGCAGCTGTCGCAAGTGACCGCGCGGTTTCCGAAGACACGCTTCCTCATACCGGACTCGGTCTTCGATCCGGGTGCGTCTTTCAGGGGGCAGCGAAACGTGACGGGCGTCAACTTCCACGACCGCGAGAACGCGGAGCTCGGCGGGTACCTCGCCGGGCTGATGACCCACGGCCACGGGGCCGTCTCTGCAGTTGGAGGCATTCGAAAAGTGCAGTCGGTGCGGGACCTGATCGCAGGCTTCAAAGCGGGCGCCCGCCTCGCGCGTCCCGACATCCGGGTTCTCGTCACCTACACGGGGACGTTCTACCCCCTCGCTCGGTGCGCAAAGGCGGCGATCCGGCAGATCGACCACGGCTCGGTCGTCGTCTTCGACGCCGCCGGCGCCTGCGGCACGCGTGCGCTCATGGCCACGATGACGAGAGGAGTCTGGGGGATCGGCGTCGACAGCGACCTCTCCTACCTCGGCCCGACGATGCTCGCCTCGGTCGTCAAGCGGTTCGATAAGGCAACCCAGCTCGCCGTGGAGCTCTTCGCCTCCAGGCAGCTCCCGCGTGGGCGGGATATCCAGCTCGATCTCTACTCCGGCAACGTCGGTCTCACGGGGATCAACTCCGCCGCCGTGCCGGAGGCCGTTCAGAGGAAGGTGACCGAGCTCGGGGCGAGGTTGCATTGAGGGCGCCCGCGATGGCGGGCGGAGCGGAGGGGGAGGGATTTGAACCCTCGATCCGCCTAACGACGGATAACGGTTTTCGAGACCGCCGCATTCGACCGCTCTGCCACCCCTCCGCGGGTGGGCGCGACCGTGCGGACCGTCGCGCTAGCGGAGAAGGAGGGATTCGAACCCTCGATGGAGCCATTCAGCCCCATAACGCCTTAGCAGGGCGCCGCCTTCAGCCACTCGGCCACTTCTCCGGAGTCCGCACAGGTTAGCGAGGGCGGTCGCTAGCCGAAAAAGTTCACGGCCGCGACCATCAGCGCGAAGAGGACGACCGAGGCGATCACGAACGGGCCGATCCCGTTCGGGCCTGGGAAGTCCGGCTTGTAGCGCGGCGCCGCGAACGAGGCCAGGAGTGCGAACGCGATGAACACGGCGGCGACGACGATGAGGCCGATCTCGTGGCCGGTCGAGAGCTCCGAAGCGAGCAGCACGGCCCTATTTCACCAGATCGGGCCCCCTGATGATCAGGCACTGGCGAGCAGCCGGCTCTCTTCACGCCGCCGCCGCTCGCGCAGGATCCACCAGGTGAGACCGCCGAGGATCAGGAACGGGCTGAGCACGACGAGCGCGTAGAGGACGATGGTCCCCTCGAGCGCGAGGAAGCGGGCGGCCGAGCCGAGCAGCCGGTCGAAGCGGCCGGTCGTGTGGTGCGCGGGGACGATCCCCGCGTCCTTGTTCGTCGTCAGCGTGAGCGAGATGTTGGCCGTCGCGCCGGCGGCGACCGTGGCGGTGCGAGCCTTCTTCAGCAGCTTGAGCGAGTGCCGCGCGTTCTCGAGCTTGATCTGGAGGGCCACGCGCTCGGTCGCGGAGAGCGTCGTGCTCTGGAGCGCCTGGACGTAGACGGCGATCTCGCGCCGCAGCGTCCCGATCGAGTTGGTCTGCTGCGTGTACTGCTGCTGCAGGTCCTGCGTCGAGACCTGCTGCGAGACGAGCGTCCCCAGTGAGGCGAGCTTCGCGAGCGCGGTCTCGGCCTTGCCGACGGGGACGCGCAGCTCAAGGAACGCGTTCCCGGTGCCGTTGCGGGAGCTCTGGTACTGGACGCTCTGCGCGTAGCCGCCGAGCGAGCCGACGATCTGCGTCGCCTCGTTCGTCGCCTTCGTCAGCGCCGAGTGGCTCGGTACTCGCACCTGGAGCGTCGCGTCGGCGTGGACGAGCCGGTTCTTCGGGATGGTGACGGTCGCCAATCCCTGCTGGAACGAATAGTTCTGGTTCTGCAGCGTCGACCCGCTGGCGGTCGTCATCGTCCTCGTCGCGGAGTCCCATGCGTTGGGCGCCGCCGGCTGGGGCGCCGACCGCAGATTCTGCAGGCTGCTCGTGGCAGTGCCCCCGTGCGTGACCTCCCGCTTTGCGGGGCCTGCGTACCGCTCCGCACCCTTCAGGCTCGGTTCCATCGCCACCGAATGCGAGCCGGAACTGACGAAGCCGTGCACGAGCGCGGCGCCGACGGCGAGCGCGACCGCGACCGGCACGACGACGAGCACCAGCCTCCGGGACGGCAGCCTGCGGCGCCGCGGCTCGCCCGCCAGCACCTGCCGGCGGAGGGTGTCGGGCGCGATCGGCGGATTCGCC
>DASSZE010000067.1:0-13599 GCA_035713675.1 Gaiellaceae bacterium
GCTGCCGTGGAAGAGGGCAACGTCAGCGCGTCTCGCCTGCGGCTCGAGCGAGGCGAGGAAGCCGCGCGCGTCCTCGCCGAGCACGCCGCGCGTCCAGAGCGCCGCGGCTGCGGCCTCGCCTGCGAAGTCCGACATGTCGAGGGCCCCGAGCACGACGAGGTCGTGGTTGCCGGCGAGGCAGAGATCCGCGCGCGCGGCGATCGCGGCGCAGCACTCGTTCGGTCGCGGCCCGTAGCCCACGACGTCGCCGAGGCACCAGATCTCGTCAGGCGCCTCCGCCTCGATCGCCGCGAGCACCGCTTCCAGCGCGTGCAGGTTCGAGTGGATGTCGGACACGACTGCGACGCGCATCGGCGGTCGCGAACCCTAGTCCGGCGAGAACCGGCACGGTCGCGGCGACCTCGGAGGTGACGAAGAGGAGCAGTCCCCAGAGGCCGGCGGCAACGCCCGTGACCGCGGCTGCACCGAGCTTCTGCCGGCCCATCACGACCACGCCGAGCAGCGCGGGCGCGAGCAGGTCGAGCCAGCCCATGACGGCGCCGCCGAAGGTCGCCTGCTGCAGGCTCGGCAGCGGCGTGCCGGCGGCTTGGGGGAGGGCGACGCCCTGGAGCGTGTTCGTCGCCTGCTCGACGCCGGCCGTTCCCCAGACCAGGATCACGTCGAGCGCGGCGAGGGCGACGAGGCCGAGCTTGACCGACCACGCCGGAGCGACGATCGCCGCTGCGGAGGCAGCGGCGAGACAGGCGCCGGTGACCAGTGCGGCTCCCGCGCCGTCGCGGACGAGACCGTGAGCCAGCCAGGCCGCGACCCAGAGACCGGCCGCGGCCGGGGGCCAGAGCCACCACCGGCGGCTGCCGAGGAAGACGCCGCCGGCGGCGGCGAGCACGGGCGTTCCGAAGGTCGCGAGCAGCGCGAGGGCGTGCGGGCCCTGCGGCACGAGGTCGATGATCGCGACGCCGGCCCCGAGCAGCAGCGCCGGCACCGCCAGCCAGACCCAGCTCCGCCCCCGGGCCCGCGCCTGCCGGGCCGGTGCCGCCACCGTCGCGGCCTGCACGGCGCAGAGAACCGCGTAGGACGGGGCGAAGGAGAGCGTCAGGCCTCGGGCTGGTCCGGCGCCTCGGGCAGGTTCCGGATGCCCTCGCGCGTCACGTACTTCGACCAGGAGTCCTGCAACGCCGCGATGAGCTCCGGGATGAAGCGCGGCGAGGCGTTCACCCGCGCCACGACCGCGCCCGGCACGTCGCCCTCCTCGACCTCGTGCTCGATGCGGGCGAAGGTGAGCGTGAACTCGTACTGCGAGAAGCTGACGTTGGCGAAGTTGGCGTAGGTGCCGCCGATCAGCTCGGCCGGCATCTGGATGTTAAGCCGCCGCTCGTCCGGCTGCGGTTCCGGATCCGGTAGGCCGAGCTCGTCGTCGTCCACGCCCACATACTAGGGAGATGGACACGAACGTCCGCCCGCGGCAGATCGCGCGGCTGCTCGTCGCCGTCGCGGTCACGCTTCTCATCGGCACGATCGCCTTCCGCGAGACCCTGCACGAGCCGTGGTTCCAGTCGCTCTACCGCGCGGTGATCACCGTCACCCTGACCGGCCTCGACTCTGTGCCAAGCAACGACGGCTCGCGGGCCGTGTCGATCTTCCTCGTCCTGGCCGGCCTCACGATCATCGGCTATGCGGGTGCCGTTATCGTCGAGACGATCTCGGGCGGCGTCGTGTCGGGGGCGCTGGCCGAACGGCGGAGGGAGCGGACGATCGAGCGCTTGCGCGACCACTTCATCATCTGCGGCTACGGCCGCGTCGGACGGCGCGTCGCCGACGAGTTCCGGGCCACCGGCGTTCCGTACGTGGTGCTCGATTTCCACGAGGACGCGGTCGCCGCGGCGCAGGAGGACGGGGCGCTCCTGCTCGAGGGCGACGCGACGAAGGACGAGAACCTGCGCAAGGCGGGGCTCGAGCACGCGAAGGGTCTCGTCGCTGCGTCCGACTCCGACTCCGACAACCTCTACGTCGTCCTCTCGGCCCGCTCGGCGCGGCCCGAGCTGACCATCGTCGCGCGCGCATCCGGCGCGGACGCCGAGCGCAAGCTCGTCCTCGCCGGCGCCGACCGCGTCGTGCTGCCGTACACGACCGCGGGCCAGGTGATGGCCAACCTCGTGCTCAAGCCGCAGGTGACCGCCTTCCTCGACGTCGTGACGACGGCGACCGGGCCGGACCTCCAGCTCGCGGAGATCGAGGTGCGCGAGACGTCCACGGCGGCGGGCCGGACGATCCGCGACCTGCGCATCCGGCACGAGACGGGTGCGCTCGTCGTCGCGCTGCGCAGGGAGGACGGCACGTTCGACACCACGCCCGAGCCGGACACGCCGATCGCGGTCGGCGACGTCCTGATCGGCGTCGGCTCGCCGGACGAGATCCGGGCGCTCGAGGACCTGTTCGGACCGCGCGAGACCGTTGCCGGCTGATCCCGTCAGGTCGCTGGCGGCCGCCCTCGCCGTCGCGGCGGGCGCCGAGCTCGGGCTCGAGCGGCCGGGCGAGGCGGAGCACGGCGACTACGCGACGAACGTCGCGCTGCAGCTGGCGGGCACCCGGCGACGGCCGCCGCGCGAGATCGCGGAGGAGATCGCGGAGGCGGCCGCAGAGGTCGACGCCGTCGAGCGCGCGGAGGTCGCCGGTCCCGGCTTCGTCAACCTCTTCCTCGGCGACGAGTGGTTCGCGGCGACGCTCGGCGAGATCCTCGCGGCCGGCGAGGAGTACGGGGGCGGCGCGGCCGAGCCGCGGGAGCGCGTCCAGGTGGAGATGGTCTCGGCGAATCCGACGGGGCCGGTCACGGTGGCCTCCGCCCGCAACGGAGCGTACGGCGACGCGATCGCCCGGCTGTTCGAGCTCGCCGGGCACGAGGTCGAGCGCGAGTACTACTACAACGACTCCGGTGCCCAGATGGACCGGTTCCGCGCCTCGGTCGAGGCGGCGCGGCGCGGGGAGGAGCCGCCCGAGGACGGCTACCGGGGCGGCTACATCGACGATCTCGCCGCCCTGAAGGGCGACCCGGTCCCGCTGATGCTGCGGGAGATCGAGTCGACGCTCGAGCGCTTCCGGATCCACTTCGACACGTGGCGGCGGCAGAGCGAGCTCGAGCAACGCCTGCCGCACCTGCTGCCCCGGCTCGACACCTACGAGAAGGAAGGCGCGCTCTGGGCGCGCTCGTCGGCGCACGGCGACGACGAGGACCGCGTTCTCCTCCGCTCGGGTGACCGCACGCCCACCTACCGCGCCGCCGACGTCGCCTATCTCGTGGACAAGCTCGAGCGCGGCTTCGACCGCGCGATCTACGTCCTCGGCGCCGACCACCACGGCACGCGCAACTGGTACGCCGCCGTGGCCCGCATGCTGGGCTACGACCCCGGGCGCGTCGAGGTGCTGCTCTACCAGCTCGTCCACCTCACGCGAGGTGGGGAGCAGACGAAGATGTCGAAGCGGCGCGGCGACGTCGTCTTCCTCGACGAGTTCATGGACGAGATCGGCGTCGACGCCGCCCGCTGGTATCTCGCCAACCGCGGCCCGGACCAGGCGATGGAGATCGACGTCGACCTGGCCGCCGAGCGGACGCAGAAGAACCCCGTCTACTACGTGCAGTACGCCCACGCCCGGATCGCCGGCATCCTCCGCAACGCCCCTGACAACGCAAGTAACACAGTGTTACTAAGTCAGCCGTTGGCCCTGGAGGAGCGGGAGCTCGTGAAGCGGCTCGCGGAGCTGCCCGCGGTTGCGGCGGACGCCCTCGCGAAGCGCGGCCCGCAGGGGGTTCCCGCCTACGCGATTCGCGTCGCGGACGACTTCCACCGCTTCTACCACGAGCACCGGGTTCTCGAGAGCGAGCAGGAGGCGTTCCGGCTCGGCCTGTGCCGCGCGACGCGGACGGTGATCGCGCGCTGCCTCGATCTCGTGGGAGTCGAGGCGCCGGAACGGATGTAACACTCGGCCGCGTGGACGGGTTGCTGCTCAC
The DNA here is from genome assembly GCA_035713675.1 of Gaiellaceae bacterium. Classification (GTDB taxonomy): domain Bacteria; phylum Actinomycetota; class Thermoleophilia; order Gaiellales; family Gaiellaceae; genus Palsa-739. Next base: position 4,004 of record DASSZE010000067.1, read on the forward strand.
GCGCCGCGAACGGCTCCGCATGTACGGCGAGAAGGCGGGCCTCGTCGCCGGCCCTTCCCTCGTCCTCGCTCTCGTGGCGGTCGTACTGGGCCAGTGGGTCGTCGCCGTGGCCGTCGCCGCGGTCGCGGCCCTGGCCGCGCTCGGTCTCGGCTCCGCTCTCCGCACCCGCACCGGGGCGATCGTCTTGGGGCTCCTCCTCGTGGCAGGGATCGGCGGCTTCCTGCTCATGGTGTCGTGGCTCGGCTCGCACCCGATCCAGCGCGGCGACTAGCGCTTTAGGATCCCGCCGGTGGAGACACCGGAAGTACCGCGCGAGGGGACCGCGGTGAGGCTGGGACGCGCCGCCGAGGGGTACGGCCTCGAGGCCGCGCGGTGGGCCGGCCGCGGCGACGACGCGCAAGGGCTCTCGATCCTCGGGCTCGGCACGGCTGCCGGCGCATTCGTCTGCCTCTTCCTGCCCTGGGTCGGGTTCAGGGGCAATGACCAGTCGGGCTGGTTCCTTGCGGTGGGAGCCTGGTACGGGTTGCTCGCACTCGCCCTTGTGCTTGTCGAGGTGCTCTTTCTCGCTCGCGCCTGGGCGTCCGCGGGATCCGGGATCCTGGCCTTCTGCCTCAGCGCCGCGGCCGGCGTCATCGGTCTCACCGCCTTCGTCAATCTGCGCTGGGGGAGCCCCCTGCCGCAAGGCTTCTCTGTCTTCGCCTACGGCGCCTGGCTCGGCCTGATATTCGCCGTGATGCTGATTCTCGTGGCCGCGCTGAGGCTGGCGGCACTGTGGCGAACGGCTCCATGAGCGCTCGCACCGCACCCGATCGCAACATCGCGATGGAGCTCGTCCGCGTGACCGAGGCGGGCGCGATGGCGGCCGCCCGCTGGATCGGCCGCGGCGACAAGGAGGCGGCCGACCAGGCGGCGGTCGACGCGATGCGCTTCGTCCTCGACAGCGTCTCGATGCGCGGCGTCGTCGTGATCGGCGAGGGGGAGAAGGACGAGGCGCCGATGCTGTACAACGGCGAGGAGGTCGGGAACGGCGAGGGCCCGGAGGTCGACGTCGCGGTCGATCCGCTCGAGGGGACGCGGCTGACCGCGCTCGGGCAGCCGAACGCCATCGCGGTGATCGCCGTCGCCGAGCGCGGGACGATGCTCTTCCCGGGCGCCGCGCTCTACATGGAGAAGATCGCCGTCGGCCCGGCAGCGATCGGTGCCATCGACATCGAGCGGTCGCCGGGCGAGAACGTCGCCGCGGTCGCCGAGGCGCTCGGCAAGACCCCGCGCGAGGTCGACGTCGTGGTGCTCGAGCGCGAGCGGCACGAGGAGCTGGTGGCCGAGCTGCGCGAGGCCGGGGCGCGCGTCCGCCTCATCCGCGACGGTGACGTGGCGCCGGCGATCGCGGCGGCGCAGCCGGGCACGGGCGTCGACATGCTCTACGGGATCGGTGGGACGCCCGAGGGCGTGATCTCCGCGGCGGCGCTCAAGTGCGTCGGCGGCGGCATCCAGGGACGGCTCTGGCCGCGCAGCGACGAGGAGCGGCAGCGGTTGCTCGACGCTGGTCTCGACCCGGCGCACGTCCTCCGCACCGACGACCTCGTCTCGGGCAAGGACGTGTTCGTCGCCGCGACGGGCGTCACGACCGGTTCGCTCCTCCAGGGCGTCAAGTACACGCCGGGCGGAGCCGTGACCGACTCGATCGTCATGCGCTCCCGGTCCGGGACGGTGCGCCGCGTCGAGGCGCAGCAGTCCCTCGCGAAGCTCTCGGCGCTGACGGGCTTCGAGTACACGTAGCTAGCGAGCGGCGTCGGCCGCGAGCCACGCGTCGCAGATCGCCGTCACGTGGCGGATGTCCGTGCCGCAGCAGCCGCCGACGACCTCGAGCTCCGGCAGCTCTCGGCGGAGGGCGAGGTACCGCGCGGCGAGATCGGCAGGGTCTCCCGAGTCGAGCGCCTCGGCCTCGTCGAGCTCGGCGTGGCTGAGAGTCGACGCGTTCGCCCGCAGCCCGCGGAGGCGCCTTCGCCCGTCGCCCTCGGGCAGCGCGCCCGCGAAGTGCGCCGGATGCGCGCAGTTGATCATGAACCCCTCGGCCGCTCCGTCCGTGGCGGCGTCGACGGCGTCGATCGCATCCTCGATCGACGCGCCGCTCGGGAGCCGGCCGTCGGTCTCGACGGTGAAGCCGATCACGACCGGGAGACCCGCGCCTTCCGCGGCCCGCACGATCCCGATAGCCTCCTCCGGATACGTCAGCGTGAGCGCCGAGACCTGAGTGGCGCCGGTCCCCGCGAGCGCCCGGAGCTGGAACGCGTGGTACCGCTCGGCCGCGTCCGCGTCCATGACGAGCGTCGGGCTGTAGGCGTCGCCTCGGGGCCCGACGCACGCCTCGATCACGACATCGGCACCGCCCGGCGCCAACTCCTCGATGAAGGCGACGGCGCGGCCGTTGACCGCCGCGAGCTCGTCGTCCTCGTAACCGAGCAGCGTTCCCCAGTCGGGGCTCGCCCGCCAGGTCGGCGCCGAGAGCACGAGTGGCACGTCGCGGTCGCGGGCCAGCTCGACGAACCCCTCGTAGTACCGGCGGAGTGCGGCCCGCCCCTCGTCGGTGTCGACGAGGGGAAAGGCCGCGAAGTGGGGGAGGTCGAGGCCGTCCTCGAAGATCAGGACCGTCTCGAGGCCTGCGTCGGTCAGCCTCACGCCGGGATCGCTTCGTGCTCCATCTCGGGCGCGTAGACCCCCGTCCGCGCCGCGCCGTTCATCTTCGCGCGGTGGTAATAGGCGCGCTGGGCCGCCTCGACGTTCTCCGGCTTGCCGCCCCACGCCTTCAGAGCCGGCGCCTGCAGCGCCCGGCCGTAGGAGAAGGACAGCTGCCACGGATGGGGGCCGCCCGCGTTCATCGCGTTGAGGTGCGCGGTCGCGTCCTCGTCCGACTGGCCGCCGGAGAGGAACACGATGCCGGGCACCGCCGCCGGAACGTGCTTCGACAGCGTGTGCAGCGTCGCCGTGGCCACCTCCTCGACGCCGGCGCGGCCGCTCGCCTCGTACCCGGAGAGCACCATGTTCGGCTTGAGCAGCGTCCCTTCGACGTCGACGCGCTGGTCGAACAGCTCGGTGTAGACCGCGGCGAGCACGCGGGAGGTGACGAAGCCGCTCCGCTCGATCGAATGCGTGCCGTCCTGCAACACCTCCGGCTCCACGATCGGGACGATCCCCGCCTCCTGGCAGAGCGCGGCGTAACGGGCGAGCGCGTGGGCGTTCGTCCAGATGCAGTATTCGCTCGGCAGCGTGTCCGAGATCGAGTACGTCGCGCGCCACTTCGCGAAGCGCGCGCCGAGCCCGCGGTACTCCTCGAGCCGCTGTCGCAGGCCGTCGAGGCCCTCGGTGACCGTCTCTCCCCCGGCGTGCGCGAGCGGCTTCGCGCCCTGGTCGACCTTGATCCCCGGGATGACGCCCTTCGAGGCGAGCAGCTCCGGGAACGGCGTCCCGTCGTCGGCCTTCTGGCGGATCGTCTCGTCGAAGAGGATGACGCCGCTGATGAACTCCTCCGCTCCGGCCGTGGTGAAGAGGAGGCCGCGGTAGGCGCGCCGGTTATCCTCGGTCGACTCGACGCCGATCGAGTCGAAGCGCTTCTTGATGGTGCCGGTGCTCTCGTCCGCGGCGAGGATGCCCTTCCCCTCGGCGACGAGCGCGCGGGCCGTCTCGTGCAACTCGCTCATGGAATCTCCCTGTCTCGCGGTTCCCGGGCTTCCATTATGGCCGGGCTACAATCGCCGAACCGCGGGAGTAGCTCAGTTGGTAGAGCATTGGCTTCCCAAGCCAAGGGTCGCGGGTTCGAGCCCCGTCTCCCGCTTCACCCGAAGGCCGAGCCAAACAGGCTTCTCCTGTAGCCCGGTCGAGAACACGCCGAGTTCGTGCGTCTCGGCTCAGGTGCTCTCGGCGGCGGAGCAGGCTGCGCTGCGCGAACGACCGGCTTAGCTGATCGGCACGGGCCGGTGATGCCGGGCGAATCTTCCCGGCTTCCGAGCCCAACGGACGACACTCCCGAGCGCCAGGGCGACTGCGACCAGACCCGTGATGGGCAGGGTCAGAAGGTAATCCTGGCCGTCCTCGAGGGCGCACCCCAGCGGCCACAGCACCAACATCGGGGCTGCGCCCACGAACGACCACCAACGTCCCGAGAGATACCCGAGCACGACGCAGGGGGCGAGCCCCCAGAAGACCAGCCACGGCCACCAGAACGAATCCGGGGGCGAGCCGGCGAAGAAGTGGAAGACGTACCGGTTCAGCACGGCGACCGGCACCAGGAGGAACAGGCTCGAGCACATCACGGCGATACCGGCGACGGGGGCGCCGAACACGGCGAGGTCCCAGCGCATCCCGTCGACGTCAGACGAGCTCTCGCTCATCGAGCAGCGCACCTCCTTCCCAGAGGTACGTCCAATGCTCGTATTCCTGGCGGCCGCCGGCATCGGAGGTTTCCCTGACCGATGCGTTGTCCGAGAGCTAGAACGACACGACGATCCGCACCACGACGAGGACGAGCACGACCGCGAGCGCAACGGCGCTCATGAGCATGCCCTTCCGGGAGCCCGCTCGGAGTGATTGGACGAGTCCAACCGCCCCGGTGACCGCGGCGACCAGGAAGCCGATCACGACCGCGAACATCACGATGATGACGAGCACGTAGGAGGCCGAGACATCTCCGAGAGCGGCCACCGCACCCAACGAGAAAAGCGTCAGTACCGTGACCCAGACTGTCACCCAGAAGGCCACCCTCGCGGCCTGGGGTACGTCCTCCGGTGCAGCCGGAGGGCGTAGGGAAGTGGCACGGACGCGCTTAGCGGCGAATCGAAGCCGGAGGCCGCCTTCCGGTTCGGGGTAGGCCGGGGCGGCCGACTCGAGTTCTGCCGCGATCTTCTCGAGGGAGAGCGCGTCCGCGGCGTCGGCCGCTTGATCGACCGCTGTCTCAGCGAGTTCGAGCAGTTCGTCCGGCTTCGCGTCCCCCCGTCGGCGTGCGGCGGAGAGCTGCTCGAGTGCGCTCCGTTCGGGGCTGGTTACGCCCATCTACACCCTCACTGTCCGGCCAGAACGTAGATCGTTCGCGATCCGAGGACATCCGCAATAGTGCGTAGCCCCGAGCCGACCTGCCGCCCGGTCGCCTGATCGCGCTTCTTCCCCGCCGATGAGACGCGACAGTGGGTCATGGCCCTTCACCACTTCGACGCCGGCGACACCGTCGAGGTCGGCATCGGTCATGAGCAAAAGCCCTCGCCGGCGGCGGTCGCAAAGGGTGACAACGCCCGCTCGCTCGCCATGGCGTCGATCGCGTCCGGCTAGTTCTGACCACCTCCGGTCGCGGCTCGAGGGGAGGAAGGGATCATCCCGACCGGATGATGCGGCTCGAGCCCGCGCCCGGGAGCGTGTCGGCATGGATTTCGACGATCTCGGATTCGGGTTCTGGGCGAAGCTCGCCGGTGTCTTCCTTCTCGGCGCGATCGCCTTGATCATCGTCCTCGCCGTCTTCACGCGTGCCGTCTACGCCTGGGGCCTGCTCGGCGCCTTCCTGTTCCTGGCCGCGATAGCGCTGCTCGCCGGCTGGATCTTCGACCGGCACGACGCCAAAGAACGCCGCGACGCGGGCGCCGTCTAGTCGTCGGCGAAGAGCATGCGCGCGAGGTCTGCGAGCATGAGGATCAGCACGAACGCGGCGACGACGTCTACTACCACGTTCTCGTCGTAGGCCACTCCGCAGAGCCGGGCGCCGTCCGTTCGGCCAGGATTCGCGGGACGATCATCCGCCTCCGCAGGCGCCGGTGGGATTGATCCCCGCCGCCGACGCGATTCCGGCCAGGACGAGGGCGGCGACCGAGATCAGCCCGCCGGCGAGCCCGATCTTCACGAGCCGGTGCGAGCCGTAGGTCGCCCACGTCGTCCGGTCGCGGAGAAACCGGACCGAGACGACGAGCGAGCCGAGCGTCGCGGCGGCCCAGGCGATCACGAGCGTGTCGGTGAGCGTGCCCCAGTGGTGAGCCCAGACGAACGACGCGCCCAGGAGCGCGACCGAGAGGAGGCCGAGCACGAAGGCGACCCGGCTGCTCAGCGGCCTGACGGGAGCTGTTGCGACGGCCTCGATGGCCGGAGGCTACCGCGCCGGCCAGGCGTCGGCCAGCTTGCGCCGGGTCTCGAGGAGGTGCTCGGGGACGACCTTGATGTCCGCGAGTACCGGCATGAAGTTCGTGTCGCCGTTCCAGCGCGGCACGACGTGGACGTGGCCGTGGTCGACGATGCCGGCGCCGGCGACCCGGCCGACGTTCCAGCCGACGTTGAACCCGTCCGGCGAGAACACGGCTCGCAGCGCGGTCATGCCGTCCACCGCGAGCCGGTGCACCTCGGCCGCCTCCGCTTCGCCGAGCGTGTCGAACCCGGCTCCGTGGCGATACGGCGCCACCATCAGGTGCCCCGACGCATACGGGAACTTGTTCAGGAGCACGAAGGCGAGCTCGCCGCGGTGGATGACGAGCTCCGGCTCGTCCTCCGGCAGTGCGGCGGCGCGGCAGAACACGCAGTCGTCCCCGTCGTCCGCGTGCTGGACGTACTCGAGCCGCCACGGCGCCCAGAGCTGCTTCATCGGGGAGAGGCTATGCCTTCCCGGCGAGCGTGAGCCCGACGAGGACGAGCGACAACGCGCCGGTGGCCAGCACCGTCAGCCCGGCGATCGCGTCGAACGCGCGTCCGTTGCGGTACTCGCCCATCAGCTCCTCGTTGCGCGAGAGGCGCCAGACGAAGAAGAGCGTCACCGGCAGCAGCGCCCCGTTCACCACCTGGACGAAGACGAGCAGCTTGATCACGGGAACGCCCGGGATCATGGCCACGACCGCGCCGATCAGCAGGAGCACGGTCAGCGTCGTCACGAAGACGGGGGCCTCCCGCGGCCGGCGCGCTATTCCCTTCTCCAGGCCGAACGTCTCGGCGATCACGTACGCGGCGGTGACCGGCAGGATCGCCGCCGCGAGGAGGCTCGCGCCGAGCAGGCCGACGGCGAACAACGCCTCGGCGAAGCGGCCCGCGAACGGCTCCAGCGCTCTCGCGGCGTCCGCGGCGCTCGAGACCGTGTGGTCGCCGTGGACGAAGAGCGTCGCGCCGGTCGCGATGATGATGAAGACGGCGACGAGGTTCGCGAACACCGAGGCCGTCGCCACCTCTGCGCGCTCGGCCGGGATGTCCTCCGGCCCGAGACCGCGCTCGACGACGGCGGACTGGAGATAGAGCTGCATGAACGGCGTGATCGTCGTCCCGACCGTGGCGATGAACAGGACGACGTAGGCCCCACTGAGGTGGATCTGCGGCTCGACGACCGCGCGGCCGACGTCGCCCCAGCGCGGGTGCGCGAGCACGGCGGCGATGGGGTACGCGAAGAAGGGGATCGTCATCGCGACGAAGATCCGCTCGGCGAGCTTGTACGAGCCCCGGACGAGGAGGAGCCAGACGACGACGGCGGCGATCGGGACGGAGACCTGCACCGGGACGTGCGCGAGCCCGAGGGCGGCCCCGATCCCGACGAACTCGGAGATGCAGATCCCGAGGTTCGCGAGCAGGACCGCGCAGGTGGAGATGAGGGACCAGCGCGGCCCGTACTGCTCCCGGATCAGCTCGGCGAGGCCCTTCCCGGTGACGGCGCCCATACGGGCCGCCATCTCCTGCACGACGATGAGGCTGATCGTGATCAGCACCATCATCCAGAGCAGGTCGTAGCCGTACCGCGCGCCGACCGAGGCGTAGGTCGCGATGCCGCCGGCGTCGTTGCCGGCGTTCGCGGCGACGAGGCCCGGCCCGACGAACGCGAGGAGCGCGAAGAGCCTGAGCGCGAGCCGGTTACGCGGCCGCAGCCGCGGCCGACCGCGGGGCAGGCGGAGCCGCGGCAGACGCCGTGCGGCGCTCTCGAGCGTCATCGCCTCGGCCCACGTCAGTCGCCTCCCAGCACGCCGAACCGGCGGCGCCAGCCTTCCGGTAGGACGAGCTCGAGCACGTCGTCGACGGTGACGATCCCGAGCAGGCGCTCCTCCTCGTCGACAACCGGGACGACGGTCAGGTCGAAGTCGGTCATCAGCCGCGCCACCTCCTCGAGGTCGGCGTCGGCGCGCACCGTCTGAACGGGGCTCAGGACATCCCAGAGCCGTTCCCCCTGCGGCGTTCGCACGAGGTCGGCGAGGGCGATTCCGCCGCGCAGGCGCCGGTGGGTGTTCATCCCGTAGACCCAGGACAGCGCCTCGGCCGGCAGGAGGGATCGCCCGACCCGGTCGAGCGCCTCCTCGCGCGTCGCGTCGGCGTACACGCAGACGAACTCGGGGCTCATGAGCCCACCCGCCGTGGCCGGGTCGTAGCCGAGCAGCGTGCGCAGCCGGCGGGCCTGGAACGGGGAGAGGAGGGCGATCACGTCCTCGCGCCGCTCCTCGGGGAGCTGGAGCACGAGGTCGGCGGCGTCGTCGGTCTCCATGCGGCCGAGCAGCTCCGCGATCTCCTCGTCGCTCCGATCCTCGACGAACTCGCGCGCATGGCTGTCCTCGAGCTCCTCGAACACGTCGGCCTCGCGCTCGGGATCGGAGGCGACCGCGGCCATGATCTCCTCGCCCTCGCTGTGCGACGCCGCCTCGACCAGATCGGCGACCTGGGCGGGGTGGAGCCTCGCGAGCTTCGGGTGCGGCACCCGGAGCCGCACGGTCGGGACGTGCCCGGTGAACGGCTCGACGAACGCCCAGTCGAGAAAGCCTCCCGCCTCGACCCGGCCGGCGAACGACCGCGGGATCACGCGCCGGAGCAGTCCGCGCAGGCCGACGTCGACTCCGACCACTCGATACCAGCCCTCGACCCGGGCGAGCTCGATCTCGTTCGCACGCACGAGGCGGGCTCCGTCCACGTTGATCAGCTGCCGGTCGAGGACGTCCTTCTTGAGGAGCACCTCCTGCGGCCTGCGGCGGAAGTGCTGCAGATCGAGCCGGTCGGCCGCGAGGAGGACGAAGCCGGGACCGAGCTCCACGACCTGCTCGGCGGGGACGAAGACCTGGCGTCCCGCGACCGTCGCGACGACGCCGGCCACGGGCGGATAGTCGTCGTCGCCGAGGCGGACGATCAGGTCGTCGACGCGGCCGAGGCGCTCGCCCGACGCGTCGCGCAGCTCGCCGCCGACGACGAGCGAGAGGTGGAGCACCGCAGGGGCTGCCGCGGCCAACGGTGAACCTCCATCAGAGCCACCGCTTCCAGCGGAAGAAGGCGAGCATGCCCACGACGGTGGCGAACATGATCCCAAGCGAGGCGAAGAACGCGTCCCAGCCGTTGATGCCCGGGAAGTGGACGTTCATGCCGAAGAAGCCGGTGATGAACGTCAGCGGCGTCAGCACGACGAGGAAGATCGTCAGGACGTAGAGGATGTCGTTCTGCTGGTGCGAGATGAGCGACTCGTTCGTGTCCTCGAGCGCCTCCACGACCTCCTTGTAGTTGTCGAGCAGGTCCCAGATCCGCTCGCTCGCGTCGACGATGTCGTCGAAGTAGAGCTCGAGGTCCTCCGGCAGGAACCGCTCGATCGACCGCTCCAGCTGGCGCAGCGTCGGCCGCTGCGG
>DASSZE010000068.1:0-34134 GCA_035713675.1 Gaiellaceae bacterium
CGGCTGCGCGGCTCGCGGGCTGGGTCCGAGGCATGTTCCACCGTCCGCCGCCGACGTGGACCGGCGAGTCGCTCGTGCGGCTGCGCGAGGAGCGGCTCGTCCTGCTCCGCCGCCGCTGGCCCGTGCTGACGGCGGCGACGCTCGGCAACCAGCTCACCGCCTACCTCGTCTTCGAGTTCTGCCTGCGCGCCGTGGGGATCCCGGTCGCGACCTTGCCGCCGAGCGAGGCGTTCCTCGCGTGGGCGATCGGCCGCGTGCTCACCTCGCTGCCCCTGACGCCGGGAGGCATCGGCGTCGTCGAGCTCGGGATGATCGGGACGCTCGTCGGGTTCGGCGCTCCGAACACGCACGTCGTCGCCGCCGTGATCCTCTACCGGGGCGTGATCGTCCTGCCGACGCTCGTCGTCGGCTTTCTGGGGATCCCGGCGCTCCGCCTGCTGGCGCCCGAGCCGGGCCCGGAGCCGGAAGCCTCCTAGGGCAGCGCCTCGGCGATCTCCTCGCGCGGCTCGTCGGAGCGCAGCCGCTCCCGCACCTCCGTGACGATCCACTCGAGCCGGCGGAAGACGAGCGAGTTGCGCCGCTCGGCCTCGAGCCGGCGGCGGAGGCGGGCGAAGCGGCGGTCGACGTACCGGACCGGAGCGAGCGGCGCGTCGGGATAGAGCCGGCGGAGCGCATGCTCGAGCGCGTGGTGCCCGAGGACGGCGTCGGCGAACTCGACGGTCTCGCCGGGCAGAGCGTCGAGCACGGACTCGGCCCGAACGAGCCCCTCCACGAGCGCCCAGGGATGCTCGTCGAAGACGCTTGCGGCGCGCGCCGGGTAGAGCCACTGCCGCTTCAACATCGTGTACGCCACCTCCGCGAGATCGCGGCGCACCCTGAGCACCTCGAAGTCGCCGAGCCCCTCCCAGCCGCCGACCACGAACGGCTGTACGACGTCCTTGTACGCGAAGCCCTGCCGCCGCGCGGCGCAGTCGAGGTAGCTCGTCATGTCGGCGAAGACGTCCGGTCTCGAGCCGAGGAGCGTGAACCGCTCGTCCACGGGCGCGAGGCGCTGGAGCCGCCTCGGGACCCGATCGCGGTTGAGGATCTCGCCGTCGCTCGTCCAGCCGGGCTCCGCCAGGCCGAGGGCCCGGGCGGCGGCCACGTAGAGCAGGCTCGAGAGCGAGCGCGGGAGCGAGACGACGAAGAGCGAGCGCATCCCCTACGCGCTCGCCGCCCCGCGAGCGTACGGGCGCCGGAAAAGAGACAGATGTGAATGCGCACTAGCGCGTCCGCGTGACCTTGCGCAGCCCGGCGGGCCGGTCGAGGTCGAGCCCGCGGAGGCTCGCCAGCCTCATCGCCGTGACCTGTCCGGGCACGACCGCGGTCAACGGACTGAGCCACTCCGGCACTCCGGGCGCGAGCTCGAGCTTCGTCTGCGCACGCCGCAGCACGGCGCGCACGTCGGAGACCGCGACGAGGCACGCGCCGCGGGCGCGGAGCGGCGGCACGATCTCCTCGACGCTCGGACGCGCCGGCCCGCTCGGCGCGACGACCACGACCGGCCAGCCGGGCTGGATCGCGGCGATCGGACCGTGCATGAGGTCGGCCGGCGAATACGCCTCGGTGATCAGCCCCGACAGCTCCCGGATCTTGAGCGCGATCTCGAAGCCGGTGCCGTAGTTGACGCCTCGCGCGACGACGGTCAGGCCGACCGCGTCCCGGTACTCCTCGAGCGGCGGCGGATCGCCGAGCGAGAGCTCGATCTGCGCCGCCAGCGCCTCGGGCATCCGCGCCAGCTCCTCGCGCGCCGTCGCGTCGTCCCCCTCCGCAAAGAGGAGCGCGACGGCGCCGAGTGAGTTGACGTATGTCTTGGTTGCGGCGACCGCGTGCTCCTCTCCCGCCTCGAGCGGGAGCACGGCCTCGGCCGTGCGCGCGAGAGGAGAGTCGACGTCGTTCGTGATCGCGAGCGTCGGGCGTCCCTGCTCGCGCGCCTCCGCCAGCACCGCGACGACGTCCGGCGACGCGCCCGACTGGGAGATGCCGATCACGACCCCGCCGTCGAGCCGCGGGGGCTGGCCGTAGATCGTGTAGAGCGAGGGCGTGGCGAACATCACCGGCACCCGGTGCGCGCGGCCGAGGAGGTACTGGGCGTAGCGCGCGACGTTCCCGGAGCTGCCCCGCGACGCGATCAGGACGTAGCGGACGTCGCGCCGGCGGAAGAGACGCGCCGCCTCCCGCGCGGCCGTCGCCTGCCGGTCGAGCAGGCGCCGCAGCGCCTGCGGCTGCTCCCGCAGCTCAGTCGCGAGCCACGACATCGCCCTGTCCCGCACAGAGGACGGCCTGGATCTCGAGCCGATCGTCGAGGACGACCACGTCCGCGGGCGCGCCGGGCTCGAGCACGCCGACATCGTCGCGGCCGAGGAACCGGGCGGGAACCTCCGTCGCGGCGCCGACCGCCTCCTCGAACGGCACGCCGAGCGCGTGGAGGTTCCGCACCGCGTCGATCATCGTGAGCACGGTCCCGGCGAGCGTCCCGTCCTCGCGCATCGGCGCGGCCCCCTCGCCGACCTCGACCTCTACGTCTCCGAGCCGGAACGTGCCATCGCCCGCGCCGGCGCCCGCGCCGGACATCGCGTCCGTGATGAGGGCGACCCGCCCGGCCGCGCACGACCAGACCAGCCGCACGGTCTCGTCCGCGAGGTGGTGGCCGTCGACGATCATCTTCACGACGACGTCGGGCCGCGTCAGCGCCGCGCCGGCGACGCCCGGGTCGCGCGAGCGGAAGGGACGCATCGCGTTGAAAACGTGGGTCAGGCCGGTGATCCCGAGATCGAAGCCGACGTGCGCCTCGGCCGCGGTCGCGTCCGTGTGGCCGGCGGAGACGACGACGCCGCGCTCGCGCAGCCGCTCGACGAGGGCCTCCGCTCCAGGCAGCTCCGGCGCGAGCGTCATCTCGGTCACGTTGCCGGCGTCGAGCAGCCGGTCGAGCAGCGCGAGGTCGGGCGCGCGCAGGTGCTCGAGCGGATGCGTCCCCGGCCGGTCGGACGAGAGGAACGGCCCCTCGAGGTGGGCGCCGAGCACCCGCGGCCCGCGGCCCCCTTGCGGCAGCGCGCGGACGGCGTCCTCGGTCACCGCCTCGGCGGACGTGATGAAGGTCGGCTGATACGCGGTCACGCCCGAGAGCAGCAGCGCCTCGCCCGCCCGCTCGTAGTCCTCGGTCGAGGCGGCGAGGAAGTCGACGCCGCCGTAGCCGTTTACCTGGAGGTCGACGAACCCGGGGACGGCGACGCGGCCGCGCGGGCCGCCGGCCAGGCCGACCGCGACGATGCGCCCGTCCTCGACGTCGACGTCGCCCGCGACGAGCTCCCCGCGCACGAGCGCGGCCTGGACTCCGAGCCTCATCGCCGTGCCGTCTCCATCAGCGAGATCTGCGGCTTGCCGGTCGGCGCAACGCTCACCGCTTCCCGGACGAGGCGCGAGTCAGGAATGGCGAGCTGCGTCATGTACCCGCAGGCCTCGTAGCCCCACGTCCAGAGGTCCTCTACGCCCTCCTCGCGGGCCGCCGCGCCCGCCTCGAGGTCGGGAAGATCGCCGCGGTCGAGCCCGAAGCTCGGCACCCAGAGCTGCCCGCCGACGCCGTGGTCTGCGGGTCCCTGGGAGCCCTCGGTCGCGGGGAGGCAGATCGCGTCCGCGAGGCCGGCCACGTCCCGCCGGACGGGGCGCGGGATCCTGGCGCCGAAGTACGAACACCCGGCAGGAATCACCTCGAAGGACATGCTCACGCATCCTTAGCACTACTGCGGCGCCCAGATCGCGTCCGCGGCTGCAGCGTCGGATCAGGCGGCGACGCGGTCCGGCGCCCGAACGGCCCGGCCCGTGCGCCTGAGCTCCGCGAACGCCGCCGGCAGCAGCTCGACGCGCTCGCCGCAGTCGCGGCCGCACTCGCAGAAGAACTCGCCCGGGAGGTCGGGCTCGGCCCACTCGAGGAGCTCGTGGATCCGGTCGTTGACCTCGCGGAAGAGACGGGTGCGCTGGCGCGGCGTCACGCAGGGGAGCATCCCGCTCCCGCGCCGGGCGCGGAAGGCGGAAGCTTCCCGGCTTACCCACGTTTTACGTCCTTGTAGTGGTGACCGTTAGGGTCGCTGGAAAAGGAGGAGGACGAATGGCACTGACGATCGGCGACACCGCACCCGATTTCGAGGCGGAGACGACGGAAGGCACGATCCACTTCCACGACTGGATCGGCGACTCGTGGGTGGTGCTCTTCTCGCACCCGAAGGACTTCACGCCGGTGTGCACGACGGAGCTCGGCTACATGGCCTCGATCAAGCCGGAGTTCGACCGGCGCAACGTCAAGATCATCGGGCTCTCGGTCGACTCGCACGACGACCACACGGCGTGGGCGCGCGACATCGAGGAGACGCAGGGCACGGCCCCGAACTATCCGCTGATCGGCGACCCGTACCTCACGGTCGCCAAGCTCTACGGGATGCTGCCTGCCGGCCTCGAGGGGGACGCGGGCGAGCGGACGCCGGCCGACAACCAGACCGTGCGCAACGTGTTCGTGATCGGCCCGGACAAAAAGATCAAGCTGATCCTCGTCTATCCGATGACCACGGGCCGCAACTTCGACGAGGTCCTGCGGGTGATCGACTCGCTCCAGCTCACCGCAGAGCACAAGGTCTCGACGCCGGCGCAGTGGACTCCCGGCGAGGACGTGATCATCGCCGGCTCGGTCTCGAACGACGAGGCGAAGGAGCTGTTCGGCGAGTGGGACGAGCCGAAGCCGTACATCCGGATCGTCCCCGACCCGTCCTCGGTCGCCGCCAAGACCTGAATTTCTGCCTGCGGGAGGGCAGTCCCCCGGGGCTGCCCTCCCACCGATACCCCGTCCGGGGGAGGCGCGGCTCCCCGAAATGGTCGATTCCGTGTCGGTGTCCGCGGCGCCTGTGGTTTTCCGCGATTTCGGCGACGACAACCTCTCCCAGGAGGAGGTCGGCCGGCGCTATCGCACGCTGATCGAGCATCTCCCGCTCGTCGTCTACGTCGACGCGCTCGACTCGGTCAGCTCGAACATCTTCACGAGCCCGCAGATCGAGCCCGTGCTCGGGTACAGCGTCGACGAGTGGAAGACCGACACCGATCTCTTCGCACGCCTGCTTCACCCCGAGGACCGCGAGCGGGTTCTCGCCGCGCACGCCCACACCCACGACACACACGAGCCGCTCAGCATCGAATACCGCCTCATCGCCCGCGACGGCCGCGTGATCTGGCTGCGCGACGAGGGCGTCATCGTGCTCGACGACCGGCAGCAGCCTCTCTACCTCCAGGGCTATCTCCTCGACATCACCCGCGAGCGCGAGGCCGAGCAGCAGCTGCGCCAGCTCGCGCTCTACGACAACCTGACCGGGCTCGCGAACCGCGCCTTCTTCCACGAGCGGCTGCGCCACGCGATCAAGCTCCGCCACGAGGAGGGCCACGCGACCGGCCTGCTCTACATCGACCTCGACGACTTCAAGGGGATCAACGACCGTTGGGGCCACGACCTCGGCGACGAGGTGCTCAAGGAGGTCGGCCGGCGGATCGAGCAGTCCGTCCGCCCCGGCGACACGGCCTCGCGGCTCGGTGGCGACGAGTTCGCCGTCGTCCTGACCGAGCCCGTCACGCCCGAGGATGCGGTGGGCGTCGCGGAGCGGCTGCTGAAGGAGATCGCGCGTCCGATGGAGAGCGGCGCGGGCCCCCTGTACACGAGCGCGAGCATCGGCATCGCGTTCGGTAGCCACGACGAGACGCTGCTCAAGGAAGCCGACACCGCCATGTACCGCGCGAAGAGCCATCCCGAGCTCGGCTACGCCTTCTTCGATCCACAGCTCGACAACGCGGCGGTCGAGCGGTCGCAGCGAATCGCCGAGCTGCGCGAGGGCATCGCGCGCGGCGAGTTCCGGCTCGACTACCAGGCGGTCGTCGACCTCGACCAGCACGAGATCATCGGCTACGAGGCGCTCGTCCGCTGGGAGCATCCGACCGCCGGCGAGCTGCCCCCGGGCGAGTTCATCCCGCTCGCGGAGGAGACGGGCCTCATCGTCGGGCTCGGCGAATGGGTGCTGAACGAAGCCTGCACCGAGGCGTCCCGTCTCTGCAGGCTGCACGGACGGCCGATGCACATGTCCGTCAACGTCTCGGCCCGCCAGCTTCACCATCCCGACTTCCTCCGCCATGTCCGGCACGCGCTCGAGACCTCGGCGTTGATGCCGGGCCTGCTCACGCTCGAGCTCACGGAGAGCACGCTGCTCGCCTCGGACGAGCGCGTCGCGCACACGCTGCAGACGATCAAGGACATGGGCGCCGTGCTCGCGCTCGACGACTTCGGCACCGGCTACGCGTCGCTCTCGTACCTGCGCCAGTTCCCGATCGACGTGGTCAAGATCGACCGGAGCTTCACGGCGAACGTCGGCGACCAGGGCGGCGACCTCGTCCTCCTCAAGGGCATCATCGACCTCGGCCACGCCCTCGAGCTCAACCTCGTGGCGGAGGGGATCGAGACCTCCGAGCAGCACACGATCGTCCGCCGGCTCGGCTGCCAACAGGCGCAGGGCTTCTACTTCGGCCGGCCCTCGCACCCGGCGCAGCGCGACCTCGATGCCGTCGGGCCCGTCTGAGCCGCTAGCGCGGCTTGCCTTCGGCGTAGCGCTCGAGCCCGTCGTCCGGAATGGGCTCCCACTCGCAGGCGTAGTCCACGAACGTGCGCCACTGCGGCCGGATGTCGTGCCCGGGATCGAAGAGCCCGAGGCGCACGCTCCCGACCTCGCCCGTGTCTGGGTACTTGCTCCAGAGCGCGCTGCCGCAGTCCGCACAGAAGCACTTCGGCCACCCGTCGTCGGGCGCGTACTCGCGTACGAGCTCCTCGCCCGCCAGCAGGCGGAAGGATCCGGGCGCGAGCCGTGCCTGGGCCGACGCGGCGGTGCCGGTGCGGCGCTGGCAGCGCGTGCAGTGGCAGTAGCCCGCGCCGAGCGGCCTCGCGTCCACCTCGAAGCGGACGCCGCCGCACATGCAACGGCCGCTGTAGGGAGGCCCCGCCATGACCGAGACGATAGGCGGTGACCACTCGGGAACGAAGTGGTGAGCGCACGAGCCGATGCGATTCGGAGCGAGGGTAGGCTCGTACGGTGGCCAGCGTCCGCGCCCGCAAGCGCACCGCCGCAGCCGCCGAGCGGCTGATCAACCGCGAGCTCTCGTTCCTCGACTACGACCGCCGCCTGCTCGAGCTGGCGCGCGACGAGTCGATCCCGCTCCTGGAGCGGCTCTTCTTCCTCAAGGTCTCGGCGGAAATGCTGGACGAGTTCTTCATGGTCCGCGTGGCCGGCCTCACGGGCCAGGCGGCCGCGGGCGTGAGCCGGCGGCTCGCCGACGGCAGGACGGCGCAGCAGATCCTCGCCGAGGCGCGGAAGCGCGCGCTCGATCTGTACCGCGACCAGGCGAACCTGTGGAGCCGGCAGCTCTGCCCGGCGCTCGCGCAGGAGAACATCGTCGTCTCGGGCGTCGAGGACCTCGACCCGGAGGAGCTCGCGGAGCTCGACGTGCGCTTCGACCGCGAGGTCTTCCCGGTCCTGACCCCGCTCGCCGTCGGCCCGGGGCAGCCGTTCCCGTACATCTCGGCGCTCTCGATCAGCCTCGGCCTGTTCGTGACCGATCCCGACACCGGCGAGGAGCGCTTCGCGCGGGTCAAGGTGCCCGAGGGCCTGCCGCGCTTCTTCCCGGTCGGCAAGCGGGGACGCTTCGTGCCGCTGGAGCGCGTCCTCACGCATTACCTGCCGGCGCTCTTCCCCGGCATGGACATCCGCGAGCGGTCGCTCTTCCGCGTCACGCGGGACGGCGACCTCGAGGTCTCCGACGAGGCCGACGACCTGCTCGAGGCCGTCGAGCTCGAGCTCCGCCGCGCCCGCTTCGGCGAGGTGACCCGGCTCGAGGTCCTGGCCTCGATGTCCCAGGCGATGCGCGAGCGGCTGCAGCAGGGGCTCGACGTCGCCGACGAGCTCGTCTATCCGCTGGAGGGCCTGCTCGACCTCGCCGAACTCGGCGAGCTCGGGAAGCTCGACCGTCCCGACCTGACGAACGAGCCCTGGGTGCCCGTGGCGCGGCCGCCGTGGAACACGTTCGAGTCGGCGGCCGAGCAGTTCGCCGCGATCCGCGGGGGCGACATCCTCGTCCACCATCCCTACGACTCGTTCGCGAGCAGCTTCGAGTCGTACGTCGACCGGGCCGCGGCCGACCCCGACGTGATCGCGATCAAGTCGACGGTGTACCGGACGAGTGACGACGCGCCGCTCGTGCCGGCGCTGATCGACGCGTCCGAACGAGGCAAGCAGACGGTCTGCCTCGTGGAGATCAAGGCCCGCGGCGACGAGCGCCGCAACATCGAGTGGTCGCGGGCGCTGGAGCAGGCGGGCGTCCACATCGTCTACGGCTTTCCGGGACTGAAGATCCACGCCAAGACGACACTCGTCGTGCGGCGCGAGGCGGGGCAGCTACGCCGCTACGTCCACCTCGGCACCGGCAACTACAACGCCTTCACCGCGCGCGCGTACGAGGACTTCGGCCTCTTCACCGCCGACGAGGACATCGCCGCCGACATCGCCGACCTCTTCAACCACCTGACGGGGTTCGGCCGGCCGGTCGACTTCCGCAAGCTCCTCGTCGCACCGTTCACCCTGCGCGACCGGCTGGTCGAGGAGATCCGCACGGTCGCCGACGCAGCCTCGGCCGGCAAGAAGGCCCGGATCCGGATCAAGGTCAACGGGCTGACGCATCCGCAGGTGATCGACGAACTGTACGCCGCGTCCGAGGCGGGAGCGCGGATCGAGCTGCTCGTGCGCGGCGTCTGTTCTCTGCGCCCGGGCGTCGCCGGGCTGAGCGAGCAGATCCGCGTGCGGAGCGTGCTCGGCCGCTTCCTCGAGCACAGCCGGCTCTTCCTCTTCGACGCCGCCGACCGCAGCACGTGCTTCATGGGCAGCGCCGACCTGATGCCGCGCAACCTCGACCACCGCGTCGAGGTCGTCACTCCGATCGAGGATCTCGCGCTCCAGGCCGAGCTCGCGGCGACCTTCGAGGCACTCTGGCGCGACACGGCCAGCTCGTTCGAGCTCGCGGACGGCGGCGCCTGGGAACGCGTCAATCCGAAGAAGGACGAGCGGCCACGCTCGGGGCAGCAGGTGCTGATGAGGCGGGCCCGGCGGCGGCTCTCGCTCGCGCGCGCCCGCTGACCAAGCCCTCCGAACGTAACCGGACCGTCTCCGCCTGGTCACCACGTGTTTGCGGTGTGCTCCGACCGCGGACCTACGATGGATGAAGATGAGGATCGGGGTGATCGACGTCGGCTCGAACACGACGCGGCTGCTCGTGGCGAGCGCCGGGCCCGACGGTCTCGTCCCGCTCGAGAAGGAGAAGGTGCGCCTCTCGCTGGGCGAGGAGATCGAGCGCTTCGGCGCCGTCTCCGCCGTCCACCTCGCGGCTGCGGCGAAAGCGGTGCGCGAGATGGCGGCGGTCGCGAGACGGAAGCGCGTGGTCTCGCTCGACGTCTTCCTCACCGCCCCCGGCCGTCAGGCGGGCAACGCCGGCGAGCTCGTGGCGGCGCTGTCGCGGGCGGCAGGCGTGCCGGCGCGTGTGCTCGCGAAGGAGGAAGAGGGCAGCCTCGCCTACCGCGGCGCCGTCCTCAGCGCCGGCATCCCGCTTCCGTCCCGCATCGCGGCCTGCGACATCGGCGGCGCCTCGACCGAGATCGCGGTAGGCAGCCCGGACGACGAGCCCGAATGGATCGAGTCCGTCGATCTCGGCTCCGTCCGCCTCACGGCACGCGCCGGCGACATGGCGACCGAGGCGAGGCAGGCGTTCCGCTCCGTCGAGCCGCCCGTCGTCGAGGCGGCGCTCGTCGTCGGCGGCAGCGCGCGCGCGGCGCGCCGGCTCGTCGGCGAGAAGCTCGGCGAGAACGAGCTGGCCGAGGCGATGCGCCTCGTCGAGACCTGCTCGCCCCGCGAGATCGCCCGCCGTTTCGGAGTCGACCGGGCCCGGGCGGAGATCCTGCCGGCCGGAGTGATCCTGCTCGCGGAGGTTCGACGGCGGCTCGGAGTTCCGCTGCACGTCTGCAGCGGCGGCATCCGCGAGGGCGCCGTCCTCGCCTCGCGCGACGCGCTCGCCGCCTAGCGAACGCGCAGCTCGCCCACGACCTCGCCGTCCTTCAGCACGACGGCCGCGCCCTTCTTCAGGTTGTCGCCGAGCACCTCGAAGGCGACGTCGCCGTGGGTGCAGGCCAGCACGCCGTCCTCCTGCAGCAGCTCGCGGGCACCGGGGCCGGCGCCCTCGGTCAGCCGCTCGTCCTCCTCCACCGGCAGCCCGAGCGCCGCCCCGAGCGGCTCGACCGTCTCGAGACAGCGGACGTACGGGCTCGAGAGGATGCGCCGCAGGCCGTACGGCCGGAGCAGCTCGACGAGCTCGGCGGCCTGGCGCCGTCCGCGGCTGTCGAGCGGACGCAGCAGGTCGGGCCCGTCCCAGTCCTCGCGGTCTCCGGCCGACGCATGGCGGAGGAGAACGCTCGTCACAGCAGCTCCAGCAGCGGGAGATCACGCGGCCAGCTGAGCAGGCCCGCCGCGCCGTCCGGCGTCTCCCAGCGGATCTCGTCCACCTCGCCGTGCGGGGTGAACGCGCCCGCCAGCGGCCGCATGCGCCAGTAGCGGACGACCTTGGGCCGACCCCTCGCGTCGCGGTAGCTCGTCCGGCCGAGCTCCTCGAGCAGCTCGCAGCGAAGGCCGGTCTCCTCCTCGACCTCCCGCAGGGCGCACGCCTCGTCGGGCTCGCCGTCGTCGCACTTGCCCTTCGGGAAGCTCCAGTCGTCGTACTTCGGGCGGTGGACGAGCAGCACCCTGCCGTCGCGCTCGACGAGGCCGCCGGCGGCGCGGACGGTCGGGCCCATGCCGCCAACCATACGGCTACCGGACGAGTTCGGCGAGCTCCTGCCGCGTTCGCTCGGCCTCCAGCTCGAGGCCCGGCGCGTACACGCCCGAGGCCTCGAGCAGAAGCTGCCGACGGCGCTGGTCGTCGATCTGCCGGAGCAGGTCGTCGACACGATCGGCATGACTCGTCATGCCGCCTCCTGCAGCTGAGGCGCCTCGGTCTCGACTGCAGGCTCCCCCGTCGGCCGGAGGAAAGCCGCGACGACGCCGAGCCCGACGAGGAGCAGCGCTCCCAGGACGAAGAACGACACCTGGAAGCCGTGGACGGTCGCCTGCGCGGTCACCGTCGAGAGCCCGTTCGCATGCGCGTAGCTCGACGTCGCGCTCGCCGCGATGGTGCTGACGGCCGCGAGCCCGATCGCGCCCCCGATCTGCCGGCTCGTGTTCACGAGCCCCGACGCGACGCCCGCGTCCGCGCGCTCCACTCCCGCAAGGCTGGCGATCGTGATCGGCACGAAGGAGAAGCCCATGCCGGCTCCACCCAGCACGAAGGCCGGGAAGAGATCCCAGAAGTAGTGGCCGTCCGCCGGGACCTGGGTGAGTAGCGCGACGGAGACGGTCGCGAGGGCGAGCCCTCCGAGCAACGTCGTCCTGACGCCGACGCGTCCGACGACCGCCTGGGCGACGTTCGAGGAGACCACGACCGTCAAGGCAAACGCGCTGAACGCGACGCCGCTCTCGACCGCCGAGTAGTGGAGGACGTCCTGGACGTAGAGCGTGAGGACGAAGAACTCCGAGAAGGCCACCGCGCCGACGATCGCCATCGCCGCGTTCGCCGCCGAGAGCGCGCGCAGGCGGAAGATCCGCAGCGGCAGGAGCGGCGAGCGGGAACGCGACTCGATCCAGAGGAACGCCACGATCAGCGCCGCCGACGCGCTCAGCAGGCCGACGGTGACGGCCGAGCCCCAGCCGTCGGTCGTCGCGCGGGTCAGCGCGTAGACGAGCAGCATCAGCCCGGACGTGATCGACGCGGCACCGGCCAGGTCGAAGTGCCGGTGCGCAAGATGGTCCGCGCGGCTCTCGCGCAGCAGGACCGGGGCCAGCGCGATCGCTGCAAGCCCGACCGGGACGTTGACGAAGAAGATCCACGACCAGCCGAGGTACGAGGTGATGACGCCGCCGAGGAGGACGCCCGCAGCGGCGCCGCTGCCCGAAGCGGCGCCGTAGATCCCGAGCGCGAGATTGCGGTCGCGTCCTTCGGCGAAGGTGGTCATCAGCAGCGAGAGCGCAGCCGGCGCGAGGAGCGCGCCGCCGAGGCCCTGCAGCGCGCGGAAGCCGACGAGCGATCCCGACGACCACGCGATGCCGCAGAGGAGAGAGGCCGCGGCGAACAGCGCGAGGCCCGCGATGAACATGCGCCGCCGGCCGAGCAGGTCGGCGAGGCGTCCGCCCAGCAGGAGCGTGCCGCCGAAGAGGATGGCGTAGGCCGTGATCACCCACTGCAGCCCGGTCTGTGAGAAGCCGAGGTCCGACTTGATGGAGGGCAGGGCGACGTTCACGATCGCAACGTCGAGAATGACCATGAACTGCGCTGTGACGATGAGAGCCAGGGCGCTCCAGCGCCGACGAGGTGAAACCGTGTGAAGCGAGGGAATCAAGCACTTCCTCCAATCGTTGGTAATGCCAACAATACACGAGAGGAACGCTTGACCGCGCTACCCTATTCCCGGGAAAGAGAGAGCATCCAATGAACATCGACACCAAGATCGACACGACAGCCGCCCCGCGGCTTCCGGCAGAACTGGTCGCGTCGACGCTCTTCCTGCTCAAGCGACTGGGCTTCTCCGCGAAGCAGCGCACCATGAACGAGTACGAGCAGACAGGGCTCGGCCCGTACCACCACGCGATCCTCACGCTGCTCGACGAGGGCGTGCCCGAGACCCAGGCCGCTATCGCCGACTCACTCGGCTACGACCGCGGCACCCTCGTCGGGCTCCTCGACGAGCTCGAGGAGCAGGGGCTCGTCGAGCGGAAGCGCGATCCCGACGACCGGCGCCGGCACGTCGTGCGCCTCACGGCAGACGGCAAGCGCACGCTCGCGAAGCTGCGCGCGCTGGCGAAGCGGGTTGAGGACGAGTTCCTCGCCCCGCTCGACGCCGAGCAGCGCGAGGCGCTGCACGCGCTCCTGCTCGTGCTTGCGCAGCTGCACGAGCCGCGCTGCGCCCCGTTGTCCTAGCGGCTCAGCCGCGCACCGCTCTTGCGCAGGCGCTTCCAGGCGGCGGGCAGGCGATCGTGGACGCGCTCGCGCCGCGCGCGCTGCCGCTCCGCGATCCTGCCGGCGGCGAACGCCGCCGCGGTACGCACGTCCTCGACGGTGACCTTGCGCAGGTGCTGCTCGGCGACGACCGCGTCCTGGTGCTCGCCGAGCAGCTCCTGCAGGATCCGGGCGTCGGCGAGGAACCGCTTCCGGCCGCCGCCCTTCGGGGCGACGAGCTCGGCGGCGTAGCGGGCGCGCTTGAGCGCGATCCTCAGCCGGTGGATCTCCCGCTCGCCGGGCCGCTTGCCCAGCCGGTCGACGAGCTTCGCGAGCCGCCGGAACTCCCGCTGCGCGAGCGGCTCGAGCGGCACCGACTCGACGCCGTCCGCCAGCCGCGGGGGGACGCGGAGCCGCGAGAGAAGAAAGCGATAGTCGCGGCCGTCGAGCGCCTCGAGCAGTCGGCTCCGCGCGGCCGCCCGCTCCTCCTCGAGCCGGTCGAGGATGGCCGCCTTTGCCGCTTCCTCGGTCTCGTCGAGGCCGTCGAGCTCGGCGCGCAGGTGCTCGAGCACGACGTCGAGGTCGCGTACCGGCCCGGTCGCGTCGCCCAGCTCCCGCAGCGCCTGGTTGAGGGGTCGCCGCCACTCCGGATCGAGGTGGCGGCGCGCGACGCGCAGCGACGCGCGGGCCCGTCTCGCGGCGACGCGGTGCCGGTGCAGGTTCTCGGGATCGTCCCCGAGCCGGACTCCAGGGTCGTGGGCCAGCAACGCGACGCGCTGCGTCTCGAGCATCTCGCGCAGCCGCGCCGCGCCCGGCTCGTGACTGAGCGGCGGTCCCGGCACGAGCCGCTTGCCCGCGAGGACGCTCTCGATCAGCCGCATGATCTCGGCCGGCGGCGACAGCCCGTTCGTCCCCGGCTCCCACGCCTCGACCCTCTCGCCGCGCGGCAGCACGAGCCGCCATTCGACGCCCGCCTCCGACGGCAGGCGCGACAGTGTCAGGCCGAGCCGCTCCAGGTCGCGGTCGACCGTGTCGTAGTCGTGCGCCACGGTGAACTCGCGCTCGGCACGCCGCCAGTTCTCCTCCGGCGTCCCGGCCTCCGGCCCCTGGGAGATCTCGTGCGCGCGAAGACGGAGGGACTCGTCGTCCACGCTTCGGAGTTCCCCGGCCCGGGGGCTTGTTCCTGCGTCAGCGCAGCGCGCGGATGCGGGCCCTCGCGGTCGCCTCGAGGCCGGACAGCGGCTCGCAGATCGCGCAGTGGTAGACGCGGGCGGTGCCGTCCTCGCTGCCGGTGAGGATCCAGTTGCCGCCGGCACCGAAGCTCGCCCCCGTGAGGGGCTTGGTGTCGCGGCCGAGCAGGAAGAGAAGCTGTCCCGTCGCCGCGTTCCAGAGACCGGCGGTGAACTGGCTGCCGGTCACGATCCAGTGGCCGTCGGGGCTGTAGCTGCCCGTGTAGACCGGGAAGTTGTGGCCGACCAGGACCTGCAGCAGGCGTCCGCTGCCGACGCTCCAGATCCGGCCCCTGTGGTCGTCGCCGACGGTGACGAGCTCGCGGGAGTTCGGCGAGAACTCGGCGTCGTTGACCGACCGGTGGCCGGCGAGCGTCCGGAGAAGTGCCCCCGTCGACGCGTCCCAGAGCCGGACAGTCGGTCCCCTCGTCGTGGCGACGGTGTTGCCGTCCGGGGAAAGGACGGCGTGCTGGGCCGGCGTGCGGATCGTGCTCAGAGGACGTCCGTCGGCGGCGTAGACCCGCAGCGCGTTCGCCAGCCGCACGAGGAACCGCCCGCGTGCGGCCGAGATCCCGAGGACTCGGCCTCCGGCGTTGAGGTACGGCCTCATACCGGTCGGCTGCTGCCGGTAGATCGTCCCGTCCGTCGCCCCTGCGAGAAGAGTCGAGCCC
Organism: Gaiellaceae bacterium; assembly: GCA_035713675.1. Taxonomy (GTDB): domain Bacteria; phylum Actinomycetota; class Thermoleophilia; order Gaiellales; family Gaiellaceae; genus Palsa-739. The sequence goes on from DASSZE010000068.1 coordinate 15,080, forward strand.
GAGGCGAGGGCGATCGCCGTGATCGGGGCTCCCTTGAAGCTGCTGCGACGGCCGTCCCGCCCGAAGACCTCGACGTCGCCGTTGTCGTCCAGGACCGCGACCCGGTGATCGCCGGCCGTCGCGGCCACGATGGGCGCGGGCATGGTCACCGACGAAAGGACCTTCCCGGATGTCGACAGGATCTGCGCCCGTCGGCCGGAGACGCTGACCGGGTCGGCGCCGACGAAGAGCGCGTCCACCGGCTGCCGATTCCGGGAGATCGGCACGAGGGCTCCCAGCGGCAGGGCGTCCCAGATCCGCGCGCTGCCGTCCCTCGAGCCCGTGACCACCTTCGTCCCGCTCGGGTCGAACCCGATGGTCGTGACCGCGTCGCGGTGGCCCGCGAGCGGCGCGAGCAGACGGCCGTCCTGGCTGTAGTAGATCCGGCCGAACCGGTCAGCCGAGGCCGTGGCGATCTCGCTGCCGTCCGGGCTGAAGGCCGCCTCGTTCGTTGCCCCCGCTGCCCCGACAAGCAGCAACTCGCGCTGCCCGTCGGCGACGTTCCAGAGATAGGCGGCGCCGTCCTGGCTCGAGGTCACGAGCGAGCGGCCGTCGGGGGAGAACTGCTCGGCGAGCACGTAGCCGTGGTGGGGCAGCACGTGCAGCAGCTTGCCCGTGTGTGCGTCCCAGATCCGCGCCGTGCGGTCGTAGCTGCCGCTGGCGAGCTGGCGCCCGTCGGGGTTGAACGCGAAGGAGCGGATCCCGCCTCGGGCCTCGCGAAGAGGCGCGACGAGGCGGCCGGTGCGGGCATCGAGGATCGATGCTGCCGTCGACTTTCCCGACCGTGTCGCGACGGCGAACACCTGTCCGTTCGGGTCGAGGAGAGCTGCGACGACGGCGCCGGGGAAGCCGACGGTCTTCACACGGCCGGTCGCGAGGTCGACGAGCCGGACGTGTGTCCCGCTGCCGACGAGCAACGTCGTCGCGTCGAACGACAGCGCCGTGACCGGCGACGGTGTGTGGATCGTGCGCACCGGGCGGTCGCCCCCGACCCGCCAGACGGAGACGCCGCCGTCGAGCTCGCCGGTCGCGAAGAGCCGGCCGTCCGGGCTCCACGCCGCCTCGCTCAGCGCAGGCCGGCGCGGTAGCACCGCCATCTGGCGCCCCGACCGGTCGTAGAGCCCGAGCCGTCCGTTGGTGCTCGCGACGAGCAGCCGCTCACCGCGGGGGGCGAAGGCCGCCGTGACGATGTTCCCGCCGAGATGCACCGCCCTGATCTCGCGCATCGCCGCAAGGCTCTCGCGGAGGACGTCTGCGGTCTCGCGTCCCGGCGCGAGCAGCGCGGCGCGCAGCGCGAGCTGGACGCTGAGCTGCGGGTTCGTCGCGAGCGCCGCCTGCGCCTCGCCGGCGAGCCTGCCGCCGCGGGCCTGCCGCGTCTGCGCACGGGCGTCGCTCCGCTGGACGAGCGCGTAGGCGGCGATGCCGGCCACGACCGCGAGCGCGAGGAGGCTCGCCGCGATGATCGCGAGCAGCCGCCGGCGCTGCCTGCGGGCGCGCAGCCGTTCGTGCCGGAGCTGCTGCTCGCTCTGCCACGCGAGGATCGGCGGCCCGAGGACGTCGTGGTAGATCTCGTACCGCGTCGGCGCGCCGGGCGTCCCGTTGACGCCGCGGACGAGCCGCTCGCGCGAGAGCGTCTCGAGCAGGTCGCGCAGCTCCCCCGCGTCGACGGCGGCGTACTCGGCCAGATCGGCCGCCTCGTGCGAGACCTTCCGCCCCGAAGGCGTCACGAGCTGGCGCACCACCCGCGCCGCGGCCTCCTGCTCGGGCAGCGTCAGGCGCTCGAGCGCTCCCTGGACGTGCTCGCGCACGACCGCGCGGGTTCCGCCGAGCTCGCTCAGCGTCGCGAGCCGCAGGGTGCGCGAGCCCGCCGCGCGCTCCCGCTCCCACAGCCGCTCGAGCACGAGCTGGAGGTACGGCGCCTCGACACCGGCCGCCTCGGCCGTCGCCTCGTCGAGCACCGCCTCGACGAGGGCGGCCTCGGCCGTGAACTCCTCGCCGCTCAGCTCGCTGTAGCGCGCGAGCGGGCCGAGGATCGCGGCGCGGCCCTCCTCGCGGTCGAGCCGGTCGAGGCGGAGCAGGTTGCCGAACAGCTCGGGGATCCGGCCGGCGAACTCGTCGAGCTCGGCGAGCGCGTCGTCGCGCACTGCGAGCAGGACGTTGACGCGCAGCCCGGGCCGGCGCAGCAGCTGCGGCAGGGCGGCGCTCAGCGGCCCGTCGACGCCGTGGTAGAGCATGTACTCCTCGAACTGGTCGAGCAGGAGATGCAGCTCGCCCCCGGCCATGCCTTTCGGCCGGGCGGCGTCGGCTTCGCCGACGCCGCTTCCAGCCAACTGCGCCGCGGCCGCGATCGTGTCGACGAGCCCGGCCGTCGGCCCGAGCTCGCCGCACTCCGCCCGCACCGAGGCGATCAGCCCGGCCGCGGGATCCTCCGCCCACGAGTCGTGGACGACCACCGGCGCCCCGCTCTGCTCGCGCAGCCGGCGCGCGACGCCGGCGCGCAGGAGCGAGCTCTTGCCGACGCCGCTCGGGCCGTAGAGAACGGTGAGCCGGCTCGCGAGCACGTTCGACGCGACGGCAGAGATCTCGCGCCCGCGGCCGAAGAAGAGCAGCGCGTCGAGCTCGGAGTCCTCGAACGCGGCGAGGCCCTTGTACGGGCTGTCGGGCACCGCCGTCACCGCGTTACCGCCTTCTCCAGCGCGCGCTCGAGCTCGGCGACGTAGGCCGCCGGCGCCATGTCGACCACCTCGACGTCCCGCCGCCGCCAGAACTCGCGCTCGAGCGGCTGTGGCCCGGCGTGCACCGACCACGAGCGATACGGCAGGGGCTCGCTGCCCCAGAAGCGCTCGAGCACGACGCGCAGCGTCCAGGTCGAGAGCGTGTAGCCGAGCAGCAGCAGGTGCGTCCGCCGCAGCCGCGCCGCGAGGCCGACCGGCAGCCGCCGGGCGACGTTCCCGTAGTGGATGAAGTCGTCCTCGGTGACGGCGAAGCTCTCCCACGCGCGCTCGGTCGACTCGTCGAGCCGGCCCTGGAGGTGGAGGAGGACGGTGCGCGCGTCGAGGTCGAGGTCGCCCGCGTAGGCGTTCGGGCGCTCGACCACGGTGGCCGCGCCGCTCGGCGAGATGTGGCAGAAGCTGCCGCGCATCTCGCCGGAGGCGAGGTAGCAAACGGTGTCGTAGGGCTCGCCGCTGAGGTCGAGCGCGCGTTCGAGGGCGAGCTCGAAGCCGGTCGTGACAAGCAGCGGCTGGCCGCTCTCCTGCGCGCGCAGCAACGCCGGCAGGCCGGCGAGAAAGCGGTGTACCGGCGTCGGCTCGCCGTCGCTCTCGACGAGCGAGTGGAGCGTGTCGTAGAGCGGGCCGGAACCGTTGAGGACGGCCACCGCCTGAGAGACGCGTGCGAGCTCCGGCGTGGCGGCGTCGAGGCCGAAGCGCCGCGCGAGCTCCGAGGCGAGGGGCTCCGAGTCGGAGCCGACGACGACGGTGACCTTGCCGGCGAGCAGCGCCGCGGCGACCTCCTCGAAGTGCTCCGTCTCGGGCATCGCGCCGCGGCTGACCGCGAACGTCTCCTGGCGCAGGATCGAGGCGTGGACGCCCCGTAGGAGCGGGCTCGGCTCCAGGCCCAGCTCCTCGACGAGCAGCTCGCGTCCTTCCCGGTAGACCTCGAGCGCCTGAGCCTGGCGGCCGGAACGGTAGAGCGCGAGCATCAGCTGCGCCCGCAGGCGCTCGCGCAGCGGATGGGCGCGGACGAGGCCCTCGAGTTCGGTGACGAGATCGGCGTGCTCACCGATCGCGAGCTTCGCCTCGGCGCGCTCCTCGATCAGCGTGAGGCGGAACTCGTCGAGCCGGGCGATCTCCTCCTGCGCGAACGTCTCGTAGCGGAAGTCGGCCAGGGGCTCGCCGCGCCAGAGGTCGAGCGCCTCGTCGAGCAGCGCGGCGCGCCGGACGGGCTCGGTCGCGCGCGCCTCGTCGACGAGGCTGCGCACGCGGGCCAGGTCGAGCTGGTCGGCGCCGAGCCGGATCACGTAGCCGGGCGGTCGCGTCTCGATGACGTCCGGTCCGAGCGCCTTCCGCAGCTGGGCGACGAAGTTCTGCAGCGAGGCGACCGCGGTCGCCGGCGCCTCCCCCGACCAGAGGGCCTCGACGAGCCGGTCGACCGAGACGACCCGCCCCGCCTCGAGGAGCAGCAGCGTCAGCAGCGCCCGTTGCTTCGGGCCGCCGAGCGGGATCGGCTCGTTGCCATCACGAGCCTCGAGCGGACCGAGGATGGCGAATTCGACCAACTGCCGGGAGGTTGTAGCACTGCGGGAGGCCGCTCTCCCAGCCGCCGTTGGCGCTTCGTTAGGGAGCGGTTGGCGGGGGCCGGGACGGTGGCGCCGTGAACCTCACGCCCCACCGCCTGCGCGACGGCCGCTCACCCCGCAGCCGCCGGCAGCGGAATGCCTCCGTCGGCCTCGCGTCCGGCGTTGCGATCGCCGCCGCGCTCGTGTTCGTCTACGCCGCAGTCCTCGGCCCGAGCATCGCCGGGACGGCGCCGCTGCTCGCCGGCTTCGAGGCGCGCAGCTATGCGCCGGGCCGGACGGCCGAGCTGGACATCGGCGGAGGCGGCACGGACAGCGTCACGCTCCAGCTCTTCCAGGCCGGCGGCGCGCTCTCCCCGGGCGCGGCTCCGGGCGACCGCGACAGGGTCACCTTCGGCGAGCCGGTGACGGCGCCGCAGAAGATCCGGCGTCCCGGCGGCCGGCGCTGGCTCGTGCACGTCCCTCTCGGCGCGACCTGGCCGAGCGGCGACTACGTCGCCCGCCTGACCTGGGGCGGCCACACCGACTACGCGCCCTTCATCCTCCGGCCGCGTCACCTGGGCAGCGAGCCGGTGCTCGTGGTGGAGCCGACGAACACGTGGCAGGCCTACAACGTGAAGGACGGCGACAGCTGGTACCTCGACCCCGCCGTCCACCTCATCCATCTGAACCGCCCGTTCGCGGCAACCGACGTCCGCGGCGGTCGCGTCCCGGCCGGCCTGCCCGAGCAGTTCTGGCGCTTCGACCTCGGCTTTCTGCGCTGGTACTGGCGCAGCGGCTACCGCGCCGACTTCGTCTCGGACGGCGACCTCGAGCGCCTCGCGAGCGCCGGGCAGCTGAGCCGCTACCGGCTCATCGTCTTCGCCGGCCACGAGGAGTACGTCAGCTATCACGTCTACCACCTGATCGAGCGCTACCGCGACGCCGGCGGCAACCTCGCCTTTCTCTCGGCGAACAACTTCTTCTACGCCGTGCGGCCCGGCCGCAACACGATCTGGGGGCGGATGCGCTGGCGCGACGTCGGCCGGCCCGAGGCCGCGCTCGTCGGGGAGCAGTACGACGGCTGGAATCTCGGGCGCTACCCCAATCTGCCGTACCACGTGATCGACACGGCCGCGGCGCCCTGGCTCTTCGCAGGCACGAACCTCCACGACGGGAGCAAGCTCGGCCGCTACGGGATCGAGATCGACGAGCCGAGCGACGCCTCGCCGCCCGGCGCGAAGGTGCTCGCCGAGATCCACGACGCGTTCGGGCCCGGCCACTCCGCCGAGATGACGATCTACCGGCGTGGGCGCTCGACGGTCTTCGACGCCGGCGCGCTCAACTTCGGTGCGAGCGCCCACTGGCCGAGCGTCTCGCGGCTCGTGTCCAACCTCTGGAGCCACCTGAGCGGGGAGGCCGCCGATAGCTAGGCACGCGATCGCGCTCGTCGCGGCGACGTGCGTCCTCGCCGCCTGCGGCACCGGCAAGCCGCTTCCGACCGCTCCGTCCGGGATCACCCCGCCGCCGCCGCTCACGATCACGGCACCGCCCAGACCGAGCGCGGCGCTGCCTTGGCCGACCTACGGCGCCGGCAACGCCCGCCTCCGCGCGGTCGCGGCGCCGCGGTTGCGGCCGCCGTTCCGACGGCTCTGGACGTTCCACGGCAAGGCGCTGCTCGAGTTCCCGCCCGTCGTCGGATACGGCCTGCTCTTCGAGGAGGCGTTCGACGGGCGCCTGTTCGCGATCGACCCCACGACCGGCAGGGTGCGCTGGCGCTACTACGCGCCGCGCTGCGGCTGGTCGTCGCCGGCGCTCGCGGGCGGGCTCCTCTTCGCCACGTTCATCGCCCATCCGTCGTGTCACGCCCACGCCTACGCGGGCGCGATCGTCGCGTTCGACGCCCGGGACGGGCACATCCGCTGGCACCGCAGGATCGGCCCCTGCGAGTCGTCGCCGCTCGCCGCGAACGGCCTCGTCTACATCGGCGACCAGGACGGGCACGTCTACGCGTTCGACGCGCGCACCGGCCGGCCCCGCTGGGGCTTCGACACGGGCGCGCCGATCAAGGCTTCGCCCTCGCTCGCCTACGGACGGATCTATATCGGGAACTACGCGGGGCAGCTGTTCGCCCTCGACGCGCGCAGCGGCCGGCTCGTCTGGCGGCAGAGCGGCTACGGCAACTTCTACTCCACCGCCGCCGTCGCGGGCGGACGCGTCTACGTCGGCTCCCTCGACGAGCACGTCTACGCGTTCTCGGCGCGGACCGGGGAACGCCTCTGGAGCTGGGGGACGCGCAGCTACGTCTACGCGTCGCCGGCCGTCTGGCGCGGGCTCGTCCTCGTCGGCTCCTACGACGGCGGCTTCTACGCCCTGCGCGCCGGGGACGGCTCGCTGAAGTGGGTCTACCGCACCGGCGCGTCGATCACGGGCGCCGCGTCGGTGATCGACGGCATCGTCTACTTCTCCAGCCTCGCGCACAGGACGTACGCGCTCGCGGCGGACAGCGGCCGCCTCCTCGAGCGGTGGCCCGACGGGGAGTACTCGCCCGCGGTGGCCGGAATCGGGCGTCTCTACCTCGTCGGCGTCGGCCGGATCTACGCGCTCGCGCCCCGCTGACTGTCAGCAAGAGGTAAGGACGGCGGCGAAAGCCCTGCAATTGCGGCAGAATCGGCGCAGTGGTGAGCGTGAGGGGTCCCGTCATCGCGCTTCTGTGCGTCCTCGCCGGTCTGCTCGTCGCGGCCGGCGCCACGGCTGCGCCTCCGCCCGTGCCGGGCGAGAAGGCCGCGCTCGCTGCGGTGAAGCACGCGGTGAAGGCCGGCCGGCTCGACCGCGCGACCGCGACGGCGGCACGCGCGGAGATCCTCCGCGCGGTGCACCTGGCCCGCGTCCTGCCGCGCGGCAGGCGCGAGCACGTGCTGGTCGCACTCGGACAGGCAGCCGCGCTCGCCGGGCACCTGACCCAGCCGCGAGCCGTCGCGATCTTCGGCCAGCTGCGCGCGAACGACGACTACTTCGCGCACCAGGGGGCGCCGCGGAACCACACGGACATCACCGGCCCCGACGGGATCGTCTACCGCTACTTCACGGGGATGTGCTTCGAGTTCCACCCGCTCGCGAACTTCTCCGCCCTCAACGCACACGTCACGGCCAAGGACGCCACCTCGACCCAGCAGCTCGCCGACGCGCTTGCCGCGCGCGGCGTCTCGCTCGGCAAGGGCGGCACCGGCTGGGAGTACTACTTCCACTTCGAAGGCGGCCGGCCGCCGTGGCTGTCCGGGATGGCGCAGGCGGTCGCGGCGCAGGCGTTCGCGCGGGCTGCGGCGCTCGTCCCGAGCGAGTCGACCGCGCTGCTGCGCGAGGCGAAGGCGGCGTTCGGCGCGATCCCCGGAAGGCTGACCACGCAGGTCGCGGCGGGCCCCTGGATCCGGCTCTACTCCTTCCGAACGGTCGCGATCCTGAACGCCCAGCTCCAGTCCGTGATCTCGCTCGAGTCGTACGCCCAGACGACCGCCGACCCGGCGGCCGCGAGCCTCGCGTCGCAGATGAAGCAAGCGGCCGTCGCGACGCTGCCGCGCTTCGACACCGGCTACTGGTCCTACTACTCGCTCGCGGGCGCGCCGGCTCCGCTGTCCTACCACCAGTTCGTCGTGCAACTGCTGCGGAAGCTGGCGCCGGAGGATCCGCTCTTCGGCGCGGAGGCCGACCGCTTCGCCGCCTACGTGAAGGAGCCGCCGGCGTTCAAGCTCGGCACCGCGCCGGTCGGTGCGCTGCGCTTCTGGCTCTCCAAGCCCGCCTCGGTGACCGTCGCGACGGCCGCCGGATCGGGCGCGCGCCTCGGCCTCGGCGCCGGCTGGCACACCCTGCGCTGGCGCCAGCCGAAGCGTGCCGGCGCCTACGGGATCAAGGTCACCGCAATCGGGCCGGCCGGGAACCGTGCCTCGTTCGCCGCGCTGCCGCTCGTCCGCGTCACCTCCGGATCGCAGCGGCCGGCGGCCGCCCGGAAGGCCGGCTCGGCGACGGCCCCGACTCCCGCCTTCCTCGTCGGCGCGGGAATCGACGGCGCGGCCCAGGCGGCGCAGGCTCAGACGCTCGGTCTCGGTCTCGTCGGCATGGCGATCCCCTGGCAGCCCGGACAGACCGCGCCGGCGGCGGGGCTCGTCTCCTCGCTGCAGGGCATTCCGTCGGGGCTGGGCCTCGTCGGGCGGCTCATCCCGAGCGAGCTGCCGACGGACGACGCCGGCCGGACGGCCCTCGGCAGCTACGCCGCGTCGCTCGCCGCACAGGTCCCCGCGCTCCGCGACCTCGTCCTCGCGCCCGCGCCGGCGGTCGGCACGGCGTCCGCGTACGCCGACGCACTCGCTGCCGTCCGCGCCGCCGTGGTGGCTGCGCGAGCGGGCGTCGCCGTCGGGCCGTCGATCGACGGCTCGACGCCGAAGCCGCAGCTGACCGCGACCGTGCTCGCGAAGGAGCTCGCCCACGACGGCAGCAGGGCGGATGTGGTCGCCTTCCTGCCGGCGGCCGCAGCCGGCACCGGCAAGTGGGCGGCGGGTGACGTCGGCCGGCTCGAGGGGGTGCTCGCGAAGTCGCTCGGCTCCGCATCGCCCGTCATCCTCGAGCCGCCTGCGACACCGACCACGGTGCCGCCGTCCGAGTCCGGCGCGTACAGCGGCGGCCCGCCTGCGACGGCCGGCGCGGTGCCGCCCGCGGCGCAGGCCTCGCTCTACGGGAACGCGGTCGGCGCCGCCTCCTGCTCGCCGAGCGTCGCAGGCGTGCTCCTCGACCGTCTCGTCGACGACGGCGCCACGCCGCAACCTCCGACCGGGCTCTTCTACGCGGGCGGCGACCCGAAGCCGTCGGCCGCAGCGGTCAAGTCCGCAATCGCCTCCGCCGCCCGCGGCGCCGTCGTCTGCCCGGGAACAAGCGCCAAGGTGGCGCCGACGACGCTGACGTTCCCGCAGGACCTCGCCTCGCCGGCGTCCGTGACCCTCGGCTGCAATCGCGACTGCCTCTATCTCGTCACGCTCGACCGCGCGGACGGACGCCCTGTCGCAGCGAGCCGCGGCTCACTCGCCGGCGGAGCCTCGCCGCAGACGATCACGCTGCCGCAGCGGAAGCTCGCCGCCGGCCGGTACCGCGTCGACGTCCGGCTCGTCAGCGGCGTCAACCCCGGCCCGCTCACCCGGCTACGCAGCCCGTTCCTCACGGTCGGCTGAGTCGCGACCGATAGCTCGAGGATGAAACCGATCGCTCTCCTGACGGCCCTCCTCGCCGCGGCCTGCGTCGCGACACCCGCCTTCGGGAGCGCGATCGTCGGCCGCAACGTCACGCGGGCCACGCTGAGCGTCGACCGGCGGGGACACGCCCACGTCGCCTACTCGGCCGGCGGCCGCAGGACGTCGCTCGTCGCCTGGGGCGCGATCAACGCCCGCACGCCGAGCCGGAAGGTGCCGCAGGTCGGGTTCCGGCTCCGCTACGGCGAAGGCGGCCGTGGAGTCTGCCTCCCGTACGACGGCCCGCCGCTCGCCTGGCTCGTCAAGGCGTGCAAGGCGCCCGACGGAAGCTACTGGGCGCTCCAGTCGTGGCAGCGGCTCAAGCCCAACTTCGGCGGGACGACCGGCGCGTGGGAGCTCCACCTCTCCCACTGGCGCGGCGCACTCGCCCAGCTCGTCGTCTACCAGAACTGGGCCTACGGCAACGTCCGCCACATCTTCGGCCGCCTCACGTACGACGGCGTCGGCGTCTACGGCTTCACCTCCACCGGCCGCGGCAACCCGCTCGACGGCTACGGGCGGAACGTCTACGTCGACACCTTCGACTCGGCGTTCGGGAAGGGGTGGCACCGCGCGAACAGCTTCCTCACCCACCACCGCGGCCACACGCTCGGTGACTTCTGTTACGGCTTCTACCCCTACGCCGGCCACCCGAGCGGCGACGGGACGAGGTACCGCGCGACGGTCGAGGGGCCCGGCGTCACCCCGGACGTGATGTGGACGGCCGACGACATCGGCCCGTTCGACCAGGGCGTGCAGGATCAGATGCGATCGCTCGAGCGGAGCTGGGGCGACCCGAAGTGCCGCGTCTGAGCCGCTGATCCCCGCTCGTCCCGCTCCGGCAGCGGGATGATCACACCGACCCGACGCCGGAAGACGCGGTCGGGCGCGGTTGGTGGGGAGGCCTCGGGCGGCTCCGTCAGCCGACCGAGGACGAAGCCGAAGAGCGCGTGCGCCGCGATCGCTACGCGGTAACGCGAGGATTGCCGGTGAGCGGAGGCCAGTTGCCCTCGCGTCGGTCGGGATGGACGCGGTCCACGACCAGCAACCCGGGCCAGAGCACGAGGTTCTCCGCCTCGGCCGCGAGGACCCCGGCCCTGGCGCCCCGCAGCCCGAGCGCAGCGAAGGACGCGCCGAAGAGGGCGCCGTTCACGAGGTGGAGCGCCAGGCCTGCGACCGGCCATCCTCGGCCGCGCGTCACCGCGCGGCCGAGGAGCCTCACGTCCGAATAGGGCGTGCGGGCGAGCCGGCGCAGAGCCGGTTCGCCCCCTGCCCAGGCGGCCGCGGCGACGGCCCCGGCCGCCGCTCCCCGGCGGATCTGCCCCGTCACCGCGCCTCGACGGCGGTGGCCCGGACGCCCGAACGGCGCCCGGCGCCCGCGAGCGACGCGATGCCGTAGACGGCGGCGAGGCCGACGAGCCCGTAGACGATCCGGCTCGCGACGTTCGTCTGGCCGAAGTCGAGCCCGAAGATCCAGGCGACGAGGTCGAAGTTCGCCACCGCGACGAGCCCCCAGTTGAGACCGCCGACGATCAGCAGCACGGCGGCGAGTAGGTCGAGCTTGCGCATTGTTGTCTACCTCCTGTTCAGATTTCGTCCAGGATCCTACCTACCCGCACCAGGGCATGTCAAACTTCTGTTCATATGTTGTTATGATCGCAGGCGTGGCCCCCGAGACCCGCTTTCGGATCGGCGAGCTGAGCCGCCGCTCGGGCGTGAGCCCCGACCTGCTCCGTGCGTGGGAGCGGCGCTACGGCCTGCTCAACCCGACGCGGTCGCCGGGCGGGCTCCGCCTCTACTCCGAGAGCGACCTGCACCGGGTGCTGGCAATGCAGAAGCAACTGGCCGCGGGCCTCGCGGCTGCGGAGGCGGCGACCGCCGCGACCACTCAGGTGACCGAGCGGCAGGCGTCCGCCGACACCGTGAACGCCCGCGAGGAGCTCGACGCGGCGCTGCTCGCCTTCGACGACGCCCGCGCGCATGCCGCCTTCGACGCGCTGGTCGCGGGCTTCTCGCTCGACACCATCCTCGGGGAGGTCGTCCTTCCCTATCTGCACGACCTCGGCGACCGCTGGCAGCGCGGCGAGATCTCCGTCGCGCAGGAGCACTTCGCCAGCTCGCTCCTCCGCGGCCGGCTGCTCGGGCTCGCCCGCGGCTGGGGCCAGGGCCTCGGCCCGACCGCGCTGCTCGCGTGCGCACCCGGCGAGCAGCACGACCTCGGCCTGGTCGCCTTCGGGCTCGCCCTCCGCTCCCGGGGCTGGCGCATCCTCTACCTCGGGCCGGACACGCCGTTGGGCTCACTCGCGGAAGCGGCTCGATCTGCGCGGCCTGAGGTCGTCGTCGTGAGCGCCGTCGATCCGCGGAGACTTGCGGCCGCGCGCGACGACCTGGCCGAGCTCGCGCGCGACCACCGGCTCGCCGTCGGCGGCGCGGCCGCCGCCGAGCTCGATCTCGGCGAGGGAATCCACCTGCTCACCGGATCCCCGGTGAACGAAGCCGAGCAGCTGACGCGGCTGGCCGTGCCGGCCCACTAGGCATCGCGTGGACGGCCATCGATCAGGCGCGGGAAGGCTCGCAGCCCGAAGCTCGTCGATGGCCACGAGGTAGAGCGGCACAGAGGCTCCATCGGGCGGCGTGCCCGCAACTCGAGCGGCGTCTACGTGAAGATGATCTGGCCGCCGGCGGCCTTCTCGTAGAACTCGCCGACGCTGATGATCTCCTCGACCTGCGGGACGAAGTCGTCCCTGGTCAGCTCGAACATGTCCACGGTCGCCTTGCAGCCGTACAGGCGGACGCCGGAGTCGTGGACGAGCTCGATGAACTCCGGGATCGGTGGGATGTCGATCTTCTCCATCTGCCGCTTCATCATCCGCGTGGCGAGGGCGGAGAAGCCGGGGATCGCGCCGATCCAGGTGGGCATGTGCATGCCGGGATTGCCGACCGTGGCAACCTTGATGCGCTCGTAGCGGTCCTTCCGGATCGCGTCGAGCCCGAAGAAGGTGAAGAAGAGGTCGGCCTCGATTCCTTCCATGCGGGCGCCGTTGGCCATGATGAGAGCGGGGTAGATGCCTTCGAGCGAGCCCTTGGAGACGACGATCGCGACCTTCTCGATCGCCGTCGGCTCGTCGACGCGTGGCTGGGCCTGTTCGAGTAGCTCGGTCATCGTCGTCTCCTCTCAGATGCAGCCTTTCGGCTTCGGGATGCCGCCGATCTTGGCGGCGAGCTTGGCCGGCCCCTTGGGGAAGAGCGCGTACAGCTCCTTGATCGGGACGCCCGACTCCTTGCCGAGCGAGCGGATCGAGGGCGCGGTGCCGGTCTGCAGGTAGCGCTCGCGCATGAACCGGACGACCAGCCAGTGACGGTCCGTCAGCTCGGGGATCCCGTTCTCGACGGCGATCGCCTCGGCGATGTGCTCGTTCCATTGCCGGGGGTCGGTGAGAAAGCCTTCGGCGTCGACGTCCACCGGGTCGTCGGCGATGAGGGTGGTGGTCATCTCGTTTCTCCTCTCTCAGGCGGGGACGGGGAGGCCCTTCTTGCCCCGGGTCGGCATCGCGGGCCCGATGCCCGGAATCTCACGTCCCGGCAGCAGGGCGTGCCAGTAGACCCACTGGAAGGCGAGCTTGCCGAGGTGGTTGAGGCGCGACTCCTTCAGGAGTGGAAGGCCGAGCGCCGAGGGGAAGTGGCCGGGCAGCGGCTCGACCTCGTAGTTGAAGTCGATCAGCAGGGCCTTGTGGAAGCCGGTCTCGATGAAGCAGTTGGCGTGCCCGTCGAAGCCCTGCACGAGCTCCCGGTCTGCGAGATAGCGGGCGACGTTCTCGCTCAGGATCTCCGCCTCGAAGTGAGTGACGGAGCCGGCCTTCGAGGTCGGGAGATCGGTGGCGTCGCCGAGCGCGAACACGTTCGGCTTGACCGTGGTCTGCAGCGTCGCCTTGTCCGTGGGGACGAAGCCCAGTGCGTCGGCGAGCCCGGGCGTGCGGTCGAGATAGGCGGCTCCTCCGTGCAGCGGCACGGTCACCAGGAGGTCGAAGTCGAGGCTGCGGGCGTCGAACGAGGTGAGGGTTCCGCCGGCTCCATCGACCTCGCCGGCGCTGAACTCGGTCACGAGCTCGATTTCCTTCTCCTCGAGCAGGAACGAGAGGTGCTCCGCACAGGTCGCCTTGGTGAAGGCGCTGTCGAGCGGGGTCGAGTAGACGAGCTCGGTTCGGCCGCGGATGCCGCGCTCGCGGAGGCGCCAGTCGACGAGGAAGGCGAACTCGAGCGGCGCGACGGGACACTTGATCGGCATGTCGACGAGGTTGACGACCAGCCGTCCGCCGTCGAATCGCTCCAGCGCGGAGCGAAGCCCTTCGGCGCCGTCCGGGTCGTAGAAGGTAAAGACGCGCTCGTTCCACCCCGGGCCCGTCAGCCCTTCAGTCTCCTCCGGCTGCAGACGCGTGCCTGAAGCGACGACGAGGACGTCGTACGGAAGCTCGCGCCCGTCGAGAAGCAGAACCCTGTCCCGGTCGAGCTCGACCGACGCGACCTCGGCCTCGTGGAAGCGGATGCCGTCGCGCAGCTGGCGCCGGCGCGGCCGCACGATCTCTTCGAGCGATGCAAGCCCGAAGGGCACGAAGAGCAGGCCGGGCTGGTAGACGTGTCGATCGTCTCGGTCGACCACGTGGATCTGCGCCTCGTCCGGCCCATACCGCCGCCTGAGCCGGTTCGCCGTCATGGTGCCGCCCGTACCGCCGCCGAGGACCACGATCTGCTTCTTGCTCACGGCGGCGGGGACGGATCTGGCTGTGGCGGTCAGGCTCACGGCTCTCCCAGCTTGGGTGGAGCCGGGTCGCTGCGCATCGGCGGCTCGCCGGATCGATCGCTGCGGGGAACTACGTTCCCTGGCCGCGCGGCTCGGCCGGGGTCAGAGTCCGGCGAGGAGGCGCACCGAGAGTACGAGGAGCGCCGCCGTGAGGAGCCAGTGGATGACCCGCCCGCTGAGTCGGAGTGAGATGTGAGCGCCCAGTTGGGCACCGGTGACGACGCCGATCGACAGGGCCACGGTGCGGCGGAGTCCGTGGTGGTGGAAGCTCCCGACGACGAGGTGCGTGATGGTTCCGGTGCCGGCCATGACTGCAAGCACGAAGTGAGAAGTCGCAGTTGCGATGTGGGTCGGGAAGCCGAGGGCACGGACGAGGAGGGGGACGTGGATGACTCCGCCGCCGATGCCGAGAAAGCTGGAGAGAAAGCCGACTCCGAGGCTGTACACGGCGCCGCGGACGACCGGCACGCTGTACGCGTACGCCTCACCCGCTCGGTCGACGAGGGTCCGTCGCTCGAGATGGCCACGTGCTGCGCGTAGCGGCCAGCGCTCGCCGGCGATCAGCCACACTGCGAGCACTGCGAGAACAGCGCCCATGATCGCGTCGAAGACCTGGCGGGAGACGACGCCGACGAGGAGGGCGCCTCCGATCGCGCCGGGGACGGTGGCGAGGGCGAAGACGATCCCGCTGCGATAGTCGATTCGGCGCTGGCGGGCGTAGGCGGCGCTACCGCTGGCCGCGTTGAAGAAGACCACGCTCAGGCTGATCGCGGTCAGCGTCTGAGCCGACTCGTGCGGGTAGAGCAGAAGCAGGATCGGGGTGAGGATGAAGCCGCCGCCGGCGCCGACCACCGTCCCGAACACGCCGACGCCGAAGCCGATCAGAACGAGCAGGATGGCGGTCTGGGCTGAAAACGCCACCGGCTCCTGAGGCTATCCAGCCGGCGTCATCCTCGTCGCCGTGGGTGTCTCAGCGCGCCCTCGAGCCCCGGACGATCGGGAGGCCGGCCCTGGCCCACGCGTGCATGCCGCCCTTGAGGTTCTCGACGGTATAGCCGGCGCGCTGGAGAGCCCGCGCCGCGGCGGCGCTGCGGTGCCCGCTCGCGCACACGGTGACGATCGTCTTGTCGCGCGGCAGCCTGTCGAGCCGCCGCTTGAGGTGCATGAGCGGTTCGTTCTCGGATCCGTGGATGTGGCCGCGGCGCCACTCGCCCGGTTGGCGCACGTCCAGCACGTGGACGGAGCGGCCGGCGAGCCGCTCGGCCAGGGCGACGGGGTCGGTCTGCGCGGTCCGGCCGAAGAAACGCACGGCTCAGGGTCGGGCGGCGCGTTCGACGACCGCGGCGAGCTTGTCGCGCACCTCGGTCGCGATCGGCGCGAGCGCGTCGTTGCCGACGACCGAGAGCATCCGGTCGGCGTCGATCGCGGAGATGTGCGTCTCGCCGTCGCGCACGAAGACGACGACGTTGCAGGGGAGCAGGGTGCCGAGCTGCGGCTCCGCCGACAGCGCCTGGTGCGCAAGCGGCGGATTGCATGCTCCGAGAATCGTGTAGGGGTCCTGGTGGACGCCGAGCTTCTCGCGCAGCGTCGCCTGCACGTCGATCTCGCAGAGGACGCCGAACCCGTCCTCCTTCAACTCGGCGCGTACGCGATCGACTGCGTCGGCGAACGACGCGGTCGTGGTCGCGGTCAGCGTGTAGCCGGCAGCGGCGGACATTCGCACTCCTCCTCGAGGAAGCGGCGACGCGCCTTCTCGGCTCGCAGTCGGTGAGCGCGCGCCTCCGCAGGGATGGGTTCATGGCTGTCGAGGTAGGCAAGGATCGCCTCCTCGCCGACGAACGGCGGCTCGCCGTCGACGACGAGGACGGGGATCGTGTCGGCGCCGGTCCGTTCATGCAGGAGGAGGCGCTCGTCCTTGTCGACGGGCACCTGGCGGCTGATGTGGTCGATGCCGAGCTCGGTCAGCCGCTGCCTGACGCGGCGGGACGCGGGACACCACTCGGTCTGCCAGAGCTCGTACATCAAGCGTGACCGAAGCGGACGTCGGGGAGGAGCCGGTCGAGCCAGCGTGGCAGTGCCCAGGCGTAGCGGCCGAAGACGCGCAGCAGCGTGGGGATCAGTACGAGTCGAACCAGCGCGGCGTCGAGAAGGACGGCGAGGCCGAGGATGACGCCCATCTCCTTCGGCGGCAGCGGTCCGGAGAGGGCGAAGGTGAAGAAGACGGCGACCATGACCGCGGCGGCGGCGAAGATCACCCGGCCCGAGTGGGCGACGCCGCCGACCGCAGCCTCCTTCGCATCGTGCGACCGGTCCCAGTGCTCCTTGGCCGAGGAGAGCAGGAACACGGTGTAGTCCATGGAGATGGCGAAGATCATCGCGAAGAAGAAGACGGGCGCCCATGCGTCCAAGAAGCCCTGCGGCTCGAAGCCGAGCAGGCCGGCGCCGTGGCCGTTCTGAAAGATCAGGCGTCCGATGCCGAAGGCGGCACCGACCGCGAGCAGGTTGGTGAGGACGCCGAGGGCGGCAATCAGCGGTGCCTGCAGGGCGACCAGCAGCAGGACGAACCCCAGCGCGAGGACGACGCCGATCACGAGCGGCGTCTTCGCGGCGAGCGCCTGCTCGAGATCGTGGTTCTCGGCGGCTGCCCCGCCGACGAGCGCGTTCGTGGGCAACGCCGAGCGGAGTCGGTCGATCGTGCGGCCGGTGGCGCCGCTCGACGGATCCGTGGTCGGCGTCGCCTGGATGAGCGCGAGCCCGCTGCCGCCGCGCTGCGGCCGCGAGACCTGGGCGATGCCGGGATCGTGCCCGGCGATCGCGGCCACTCGGGCGGCCTCGGCGCGGGGCGAGACGATCTGAAGCGCGCCGGGCGCGCCGGTCCCGAACGCCTGTTGCACCTGCGTGTAGCCGACGCGCGACCCGTCCGTCCCCGGCACGACCTTGATCGACGGCATCCCGGTCTTCAGCCCGAACACGGGGAGCGCGAGCAGCACGAGGACCAGGGTCGCCGCCGGGCCGAAGATGTGCGGGTGACGCCAGAGCCGCTCGCCCCACCGGGCGAACCGAGGGGAGCGGTGCTCGCCCGAGTGCACCCAGCGCAGGCTGAGCGAGTCGACCTTCGGGCCTAGCTTGGCGAGCACCGCGGGAAGCAGGGTCAGCGTGGCGGCGAGGACGAAGGCGACGCTGAGCATGATCCCGAGTGCCATCGAACGGAACGCCGGGCTCGGAACGAGCATGACGGCAGAGAGGGAGACGAAGACGGTGACGCCGGAGAAGAGGACGGCCTTGCCCGCGGTGTCCATCGTGATCGCGACCGCGTCGCGCACCGGCTGCCTCGAGCCGAAGTAGGCGCCGCGGAAGCGATGAACGACGAAGAGCGCGTAGTCGATGCCGAGCGCGAGCGCGAACATGAGCGCGAAGTTCATCGCCCAGATCGAGATCTCGAAGCCGTGCGTCAGCAACGCCAACAGCCCCGCAGAGGCAAGGAGGCCGAGCATCGTCAACAGCAACGGCAGGCCCGCGGCGACGAGGGAGCCGAAGGCGAGCACGAGGATCGCCAGCGTGACCGGCCAGGAGAAGAGCTCCGACTTCATCATCGCCGTCCGGTTGGCAGCGTTGAAGTCCGACCACATCCCGGACGCGCCCGTCAGCGAGACACTGACGTCGCCGGTGGCGAGCGCGTGCAGCTTGCCCTTCAGCGCATCGGCGGCGGCCACCATCGCGGTCGGGTCCTTGCGCGCGCCGGCCACGATCAGCGCCGTGTGACCGTCGCGGGAGATCGAGACACCCGGCTGCGGCGGAACGACCGTCGAGATCCGTGAGTCGGAGCGGAGGATCGTCTCTGCCTTCTTGACCGTCGCCCGGAAGGCGGAGGAGCTCGCAGTCAGGGTCGGCGAGTGGACGACCACGATCGGAGCCGAGCTGGAGAGACCGCCGAAGTTCTTCTGGATCAGAGTCCGCGCCTGTACCGATTGCGAGCCGTTCGCCTGCCAGCCGGCACCGGAAAGCGCAGTCTCGACCTTTGGCGCGAACACCGCCAGTGCGACGGCGACCAGCGCCCAGGCGATCGAGACGGCGCGGACGTGGTCGGCGGCGAAGCGGCCGAGCCGACCGATCGGGCCGACCGCTTCGGGATGCTCGACCGAGGCCGGCGGGACGGGACGGACTTCAGCGACAGCCACTTACAGGTTCTCCTCTCTCACAACTATACAACTGAATCGTTTGCTAGTGTATAGCACATGACCATTCCCCGTCCGATACCGGAGGACCTCGCGGAGCTGATCGCCCGCCGCTTCCGCGCGCTGGGCGACCCGCTGCGCGTCCGCCTCCTCGACCAGCTCCGGGACGAGGAGCAGACCGTGAACGCACTGGCCGACCGGCTCGGCGCCGGCCAGCAGAATGTCTCCAAGCACCTCGCCGTCCTTGCCGACGCGGGCATGGTCGTCCGCCGCAAGGAGGGAAACCACGTCTACTACCGGATCGCGGACGAGGGCGTGTTCGCCCTGTGTGAGCAGGTCTGCGGCTCCCTCCAGTCCCAGCTTTCCACCCTCGCCGCCCTCGTCGGCGGCACAACCACCTGAAGGAGAACGCCACCATGGATGTGACCACTCAGACCTTCCAGCAGGACGTGATCGAGCGCTCGCACGAGCTCCCGGTAGTCGTCGACTTCTGGGCA